>JBFGRH010000022.1:0-14764 GCA_041563795.1 Nitrospiraceae bacterium
CCAAGAACTCCACGATGGTCCTGACGCCTGACTCGGAATTCCTCCGGTACCTCAAGCAGCGCTGACCAGTTACGTTAGTCCGACGATCTCTCCCGTGTCCGGATCCAGGTCGATGTGTTCGCCGGCCGGATGCGTCGGCAAGCCCGGCAGGAGCTCGATGCCGGAACAGACGGCCGTCAGAAATCCGGCGCCGGCCAGGATGCGGAGTTCCCTGATCGGCACGGTAAACCCGGACGGCCGCCCTTTCAGCGCCGGATCATGGGACAGCGAGAGCGGCGTCTTGGCCATGCAGATGGGCCATCGGTCGAACCCCCATCGGGTCGCCCGCTCGATCTCCCGTTCCGCCTGCGCCTCGTAGCGGACCCCGGCGGCCCCGTACATGCGTGTGGCGATGGTCTCGATTTTCCGCTTGATCGGCCAGGCCGGATCATATAGCGGCTCGAACCGTGATGGTTTCTTGCAGGCGCTCATCACGGCCCGGGCCAGCGATTCGGCTCCCTTCCCCCCGTCCCGAAAATGTGTGGTGACCACCGCCTCGGCCGCCCCGCGTTGCACTGCCTGTTCGCACACCCAGCGCAGTTCATCCTCCGGATCCTCGTCGAACGCGTTGACCGCCACGACCGCGGGCAACCCGTACGCCTGCACGTTGGCGAGATGCGCCTCAAGATTCGCCAAGCCCCGGGCCAGTGCCTCGCGGTTCGGGCCGGCCAGCCCGGCGGGAACCGGCTGCCCGGCTTTCATCTCGCCGCCACCACCGTAGAACTTGAGTGCCCGCAGGGTCACGACGATAACGGCGGCATCGGGTGCGAGTCCGGAGGCCCTGCATTTGATATTGAAAAACTTCTCGGCGCCCAGTTCGCTCGCGAAGCCGGCCTCCGTCACCACATAATCGGCGCAGCGCAAGGCCAGGACGTCGGCCAGCACGGAGGAATTACCGTGCGCAATGTTGCCGAACGGGCCGGCATGCACAAAGGCCGGCGTCCCCTCCGCCGTTTGCATGAGATTGGGAAGAATCGCCTGTTTCAACAAGGCTGCCATCGAGCCGGCGCAGCGCAGGTCGTCCGCCGTCACCGGGCGGCCGTCCCGGGTCGTCCCGACGACGATCCGGCCCAGCCGCGCGCGCAAGTCCCGCAGGCTGCCGGCCAGCGCCAGGATCGCCATCACCTCGGAAGCCTCCGTGAGGACGAACCGCGCCTCGCGTTCCGCTTTATCCTTGCCGGCAATCCGAACGCGCCGCAGCGACCGGTCGCTGACACTGATGGCCCGCGGCCAGGTCAGTTGGGCCGGATCGAGCCCCAGCGCATTCCCGTGAAACAGATGATTGTCGACAACGGCCGAGAGCAGGTTGTGCGCCGATTGCACCGCGTGGGAGTCTCCCGTGAGATGGAGGTTCATCTCCTCCATGGGAACGATGCAGGCGCGGCCGCCGCCGGCCCCGCCGCCCTTGATCCCGAACACCGGCCCCAGCGACGGCTGCCGCAGGGTCACGACGGCCCGTTGGCCCAGCCGGCAGAGGCCCATGACCAATCCGATGGCCGTCGTGGTCTTGCCTTCCCCGAGCGGCGTCGGATTGACAGCCGTGACGACCACGTAGCCTCCTCGCGGCCGCTCCGCCAGCCGCTTGAGGGCATCGAGCGTCACTTTCGCCTTGTAATGGCCGTGGGGGATCAGCTCGCTCTCGTGCAAACCAAGTTGCGCGCCGATCTCAAGGATGGGGTGGGCCGTCAAGAAAGGACTCTCACAATGTCCGGTGCGTCATAGCGTGGAAAGAAGTCCGCGCAGAATAGCATGGGGACGGAGCCGTGAACGGAGCGTGGCAGACGAGAGAGTGGACGGACGGGACGGGGGGCTAGTCGAGGATATAGTTGTGGGGGTTGACGGTCCGGCCCTTGACCTTGACCATGTAATGGAGATGCGGTCCCGTGGAGAGGCCGGTGCTGCCGACCAATGCGACGACATCCCCGCGTTTCACCTTCTGCCCCTGCTTGACCAGGATCTTGGACATATGGCCGTATTCCGTTTCGATCCCATAGCCGTGATCGATCAGGACCACGTTGCCCATCTTGGCGTCAAACCCGGCGGACCTCACGTAGCCGTTCGCCGAAGCCCTGACCGGGGTGCTGGGCGCCGCCCCGATGTCGAGTCCGTCATGCATGGCCAGCTGGCCGGTAAAGGGGGAGATGCGGGCGCCGAACCCCGAGGTCACCCAGCCGCGGACCGGCCAGATGGACGGCGTGGCGGCCCACCGTGCCGACTTGTCCTTGGCCGCTTCGATCAACTCCTCCAGAATCCGTTCTTCAGCCTCGGAGTGGCGTTTCAGCCAGGCAATGTCCTGCTGCACCTTTTCAGCGAGAGGCCGGTCGCTCACCGCCGCCTCGCTCGGAGGAGGATCCTGGGCGCCGACCGGGGCAGCGGCGGGCGTGGCGCCCTCTTGAATCGGCTCGCCCCCGTCCATGGGCATTTCGCTGCCGCCCTTGCCGCTCATGATGTCCCCGGGACGCTGATCATCAATGCCCAGCATGATCCGCAACCGTTGATTGATCTCCTTCATGGCCAGCATGCGGCGCTTGAGATCCTCGAGCGAGACGGAAAATGAGACGGTTTGGTCGCGCAGCGTGGCGGCTTCTTCCCGAAGGACCCTCAATTCCCAGACTTGGGTAGATTGAATCACGTAGTGGGTGAGAAAGAGACCCTGCGCGAGCAGCAGGGCCAGCCCCAGCAGCTTCGCTCGCTTCATGGTCGTGCCCGAAAAGCTGAATCTCAGGGGGGTGGACTTGGCACCCCGGAAGATCACGATCGTACAGGCATCCGGCTCTGGTTTCTTATCCGTCGATTCCATTTCCCCGTCCATCTCGGCTCTTGTTTTGAGCCATCATAGTAGGCGCAGCAAGTCGTAAGTCTACCTAAAGTCCCCGCTACGGTCAACGCTTTTGTAATATTATAAACCCTGCTATTTCAATGGCTTATGGGTTGATTGGGCAATCCAGGACAGATAATCAGCAGCTCCGTGCACAATCGGGAATGCGATCACTTCCGGAACCTGGTAGCTGTGGAGCCGTTTGACCTCTTTAGCCAGACGGCCGAACAGGTCGGCCCGGGACTTCATGATCAGGAGCACCTCCCGGTCCTCTGCAATCTTCCCCTGCCAGCGATAGATCGAGCGGATCCCCCGCACCAGATTGACGCAGGCGGCCAGTTTGGCCCCGACCAGGGCCCGCCCGATGCGAACGGCCTGTCGTTCCGAGGCAGCCGTTACCAGCACGACAATCGCCCGCCGGCTCTGTCCCCTTCCTTTACCCTTCCTCTTCATGCCCGCAGAGTCCCCCCCTTGTTATCCCAGCCGGCCGCCACGTTCACGGATTCCGGTCCCAAGTTGCCCGATGTTATCCCGCGTTTACCGGGCATTCGCCAGATGCCCGATTGACAGCCTCGCAAGCGGCCCCCTATGATACGGCCAGCGGGAAAAGACCGCGGGGTTCTCAGGGAGGCCCTGCTCAGAGGGAGGCCGCGCACATGGCATTTACCATCACCGTCCAGGAACTCAAGGCGCGAATGGACAAGGGCGACAAGATCGTCCTCGTCGATGTACGTGAGCAATGGGAATACAACACCGCCAAGATCGAAGGCGCCGTCCTGATCCCGCTTGCCACCATCCCCCAATCCCTCGACAAGCTCGACCGGAACGCCGAGATCGTCTGCCACTGCCATCATGGGATGCGGAGCGCCGACGCCACCGCCTTTCTCCATCAGCAGGGGTTCAAGAGCGTCAAGAACCTGGTGGGCGGCATCGACGCCTGGTCGCTGCACGTCGACCCGAAGGTCCCGCGCTACTAGCGAACTTCACTGCGCGCGGAAGTACTCCACCGTCCGCGCCAGCCCGTCATCCAACGACACCCGCGGCTCCCAGCCGAGCTCCTGCCGCAGCTTGCTGGCATCCACCACGCTGCGCGCCTGCTCGCCCTTCTTCGCCGGCCCATAGAGGTGCTTGCATCCCGACTTGGTCAGGTCCGATACCTTGCCGAACAATTCGTTGATGGACGTTTCGTGCGCCGTTCCCACGTTGTAGACGCCCTGGACGTCCTTGCCCAGCACCGACATGTGCGCCTCCACCACATCGTCCACGTAGATGAAGTCCCGCGTCTGCCGGCCGTTGCCGTTGATGATGGGCTGCTCGCCGGCGAGCATTTTCTGGGCAAAAATGGCGACCACGCCGGCTTCGCCGTAGGGATCCTGGCGTGGACCGAAGACGTTGCTGAACCGCAGGCTCACGTACTGGATGCCGCTCACCCGCTGGTAATAGGCCAGGTAGTATTCGCCGGTCAGCTTGCTGATGCCGTACGGGGAGAGCGGGCGGGTGGCGTGTGATTCCGGCGCGGGAAACACGTCCTGCTCCCCGTAGATGGCGCCGCCCGAGGACGCAAAGACGACTTTGCGCGTCCCGTACCGGACCGCCTGCTCCAGCACGTTGAGCGTGCCGAGAATATTCACCTGCGCGTCGAACAGCGGGTCCTCGACGGAGCGCCGGATGTTCATCTGCGCCGCCAGGTGGATCAGCACGACGGGCCGTTCCCGCCGGAACACGCCCTCCATGCGCGACCCCTGCACGTCCCGCTTGTAAAATTCCGCCGCCCGGTTCAGGTTCCGGCGCTTGCCGGTCGAGAGATTATCCACGACGACGACCTCGTGCCCTTCCTGCACGAGGCGATCGACGACATGGGACCCGATGAACCCGGCCCCTCCGGTCACCAGAATTTTCACGCCCCCCTCCGCAGCATCGGTCTCATGCCGGACCCGGTTCGGCTGTTGGGCCGGCCCAGTGCAGCCCCACCAGAATCTCGCGGTTGCCCTTTTGCCCCGGCACCGGCGAATCCAGCACGCCGAACGACCGGAACCCCAGCGACGCCGCGCAGGCCAGCACTTTCTCCGTCACCGCCCGCCGCTGGTCCTCGTCGCGCACGATACCCCCGCGCCCCACCTGGCCCTTGCCGACTTCGAACTGCGGCTTGACGAGCGCGACGACCCGCGCCGGACGGGCGAGAAACGGCGCCACGCAGGGCAGCACGAGCGTCAGGGAAATGAACGACACGTCGATGACGGCGAGATCGACCGGCTCCGGCACCGCGGCGCGATCAAGGTACCGGATATTCTCCCGGTCGAGCACGACGACGCGGGAATCCTGGCGCAGCTTCCAGTCCAGCTGCCCGTAGCCCACGTCCACCGCATAGACCCGCCGCGCGCCCCGCTGGAGCAGGCAGTCGGTGAACCCGCCGGTGGAGGCGCCCACGTCCATGGCCACGAGCCCGGCCGGGTCCACCGCCCAGGCTTCCAGGGCCGCCGCGAGCTTGCCGCCGCTGCGGCTGACATAGGGCGCCGTGCCCGACACGACGTCGATCGCGGCGTCAGCGGGCACGAGGGCCGCCTGCTTGTCCGTCAACACCCCGCCGACCCGGACGGCGCCGGCCAGAATCAGGCGGCTGGCCTGCTCGCGGCTCGACGCGAAGCCGCGGGCCACCAGCACGCGATCCAATCGATCCCGGGTTGCTGCTTTTTTTCGAGCCATGAGGAGCTCACCCGCATGAGTCATGACGGTTCGTCGCGAACTCGTGGAACGGATTGTTGCGGCAGCGGATCGGCAAATGCAGCAGAAGCGCTCATGCGTAATGCGGGTTACGGGAAAGCACGCTGCGCGGTGTGTCAGGTGGAATGGGCGGGCTCGTCTTCGTCCTCTTCCAGCGAGAGCGCACGAAGCCGTTTTCGCCCGTCCTTGTCTTGAACCAAAATCTCGACCTTGCGTTCGGCGTCATCCAGCATCTTGAGGCAGGCCTTGGACAGCTTGATGCCTTCCTCGAAGATCTTCAGGGAGTCGTCCAGCGAGATGTCCCCCTTTTCGAGCTCCGAGACGATCGTCTCGAGCCGGGCCATCGCCTGTTCAAATTTCACCGGAGCCATGAAAACCGCCTCCTCGTCCGCCGTGCACTGGCCTATTATACGGACGCCCCCAAACAGGCGCAACCGTTAACCGACCCTGGCACGCTATGAATCGGGAAGAATCTTCCGCACGTCGCACAGCAGACGCCCCTCCGCGAGTTTGGCGGAGACCTGATCGCCGGCGGTGACGTCCCGCGCGCGCTTGACCACCGTCCCGTCCGGCACGGTCTGCACGATGCTGTAGCCGCGCGCGAGCACGGCCAGGGGGCTGAGGCTGTCCAGCGCGGCTCCCGCGGCCCGCAGAGCCTGCCGCTTCACGGCCAGCAGCACCGCCATGCTCTGACCCACACGCTTGGTCAGTTGCGGCAGCAGGACGGAGGCCGCGCGGACGCGTTCCACGGGACTCACCGCCTGGAGCCCGCGCCGGTGCTCGGAGACCTGGCGCTGGAGCGTCGAGAGCAGGGCCTCAATGACGTGCGTCATCCGCGCCGTGGTCTCATCGACGCGCTGGGCCGCGCGTTCCAGCAGACGGCCCCTGACGGCCCGGGCCATCCGCTCCCACCCGTCCTCCAGCGCGCCGACCAGCTCGCTCAACACCGGCGCGACCGCCTCCGCCGCGGCCGAGGGCGTCGGCGCGCGGTGGTCTGCGGCAAAATCCGCGAGCGTCACGTCGATTTCGTGTCCGACCGCCGAGACCACCGGCACCTTCGACGCGGCGATGGCGCGGACGACGGCTTCGTCGTTAAAGCACCAGAGATCCTCCAGCGACCCCCCGCCCCGACCGACGATCATCACGTCCACCAGCCCCGAGGCACTGAGCCGCCGGATGGCCGCTGCGATCTCCGGTCCCGCGTTGTCGCCCTGGACCGGCACCGGCGCCACCACCACGCCCAGGATCGGGCACCGGCGCCGGAGCACCACCAGCATGTCTCGGATGGCCGCGCCGGACAGGGACGTCACGATGCCGACCCGGCGGGGGAGAAACGGCAGCGGCCGCTTGCGGGCCGGATCGAAGAGCCCCTCGCGCGCGAGCCTCTCCTTGAGTTGCTCGAACGCCAACTGCAGGGCCCCGACCCCCTTCGGCTCGAGATAGTCCAGGATGATCTGATATTCGCCGCGCGGCTCGTATACCGTCAGGCGGCCGCGGACGACGAGCTGCAGTCCCTCTTTCAAGGCGAAGCGCAGGCGAAGCGCGCCGGCGCGGAACAGGACGACGCGAATCTGGCTGGTCGCGTCTTTGAGCGTAAAGTAGAGGTGTCCGGACGCGGGGGCACGGAGGTTGGACACCTCGCCCTCCACCCAGAGATCGGAGAAGTCCTTCTCCAGGCGGTCCCGGACGAGCGTGGTCAGGGCGGAAACGGTGAGGATCCGTTGCGGACGGTCGCCTACAGGCATGTCCACCAGTCGCGACGACAGCGCGGCCTGTTGTCAGTCCGGAATGCGGAGCCGCTGAATGCTGAGCGCCTTGCCGAGCGTGCCGTCCAGCTCGATCAGCGCGGCGCAGAAGACGGCGGGGCCCGACGCCACTTCGAACCGGCGGGGCATCCCCGTCAGGAATTTTTCGATGACCAGTTCCTTCTTGACGCCGATGACGGAATGCACAGGACCGGTCATCCCGATGTCGGTCAGGTAGGCCGTGCCCTTGGGCAGCATCTGCTCGTCGGCCGTTTGCACGTGCGTGTGCGTGCCCACGACCGCGGACACCTCGCCGTCGAGAAAGTAGCCCATGGCCATCTTCTCGGACGTCGCCTCCGCGTGCATGTCCACGATGATCGCGGCCGCCTCCTGCTTGAGCCTCGCGACCTCCTTCCGTGCGGCCTGGAAGGGACAGTCCAGCGTCGGCATGAAGGCGCGGCCCATCAGGTGGAGCACGGCCAGCTTCTCGCCGCCGGCCGTTTCCACCACGATCGAGCCCTTGCCGGGCACGCCCTCGGGATAGTTGGCCGGGCGCAGCAGGCGCGGCTCGTGCCGGATGAACTCGACGATCTCCCGCTTGTCCCACGCGTGGTTGCCGGTGGTGATGACCGCCGCGCCCCACTCGAACAGTTCGTGCGCCAGCTCGGGCGTGATGCCGAAGCCGCCCGCGATGTTCTCTCCGTTGGCGACGACGAGGTCGATATTATGCTGAGCGACGAGCTTCGGCAGCCGGCGCTCCACCGCCCGGCGCCCCGGCTCGCCCATGATGTCGCCAATCACCAAGACCTTCATAATGCTCCGATCCCCTTACGCCTCACGATACACGCCTCACGTCTTACTTGGCGATCTCCGTATACCGGCTCTCGCGAATCACGGTCACCTTGATCTGGCCGGGATAGGTCAGCTCCTGCTCGATCTTCTTGGCCAGGTCCCGCGACATGAGCGACGATTCCGAGTCGGTCACTTCCTCCTGCCGGACGATCACGCGGATCTCGCGGCCGGCCTGGATCGCGTAGGCCTTCTGGACGCCCTTGAAGCCCGTCGCCAGCGACTCCAGCTTTTCCAGCCGCTTCACGTAGGATTCCAGCGCTTCGCGACGCGCGCCGGGCCGGGCCGCCGACAGGGCCTCCGCCGCCGCCACCAGCACCGATTCCGGGCAGAGCGGCTCCACCTGCTCGTGGTGCGCCGCGATCGCGTTGACGATCTTGGGCGATTCGCCCCACTTCTTGGCGATGTCGGCCCCCAGCATCGCATGGGTGCCTTCCTCTTCGTGGCTCACCGACTTGCCGATGTCGTGCAACAAGGCGCCGCGTTTGGCCAGCCGGACGTCGAGCCCGAGTTCGGCGGCCATGGTCCCGCAGATGTAGGACGCTTCGCGCGCGTGGTAGAGATTGTTCTGTCCGTAGCTGGTCCGGTACTTGAGCTTCCCCAGCACCTTCACGATTTCCGGATGAAAATCCGACAGGCCCAGCTCGAAGATGATTTTTTCCGCCTCCTCGATCATGAGCTTCTCGATGTCCGTCTTCACCTTGTCGACGATTTCCTCGATCCGCGTCGGGTGAATGCGGCCGTCTTGCATCAGCCGCTCCAGCGACACCTTGGCCACTTCCCGCCTGAGCGGGTCGAACCCGGAAATGATCACGGCCTCCGGCGTTTCGTCGATGATCAGGTCGATGCCGGTCGCCGCCTCGATCGCGCGGATGTTGCGCCCCTCCCGTCCGATGATCCGTCCCTTCATCGCGTCGTTGGCGATCGGCACCACCGAGAGCGTAGCCTCGGACACGTAGTCGCGCGTCACGCGCTGGATCGAGCGCGCGATGACGTCCCGCGCTTCCCGCTCGGCGCCTTCCTTGGCCTCATCCACGATGCGCTTGGCGACCCCGGCGGCCTCCACGCGCGCCTCGCTTTCGATCGCCCCGATCAACTGCCGCTTCGCCTCCTCGACGGTCAGACCGGCCACGCGCTCCAGCGCCTGCCGGTGCTCCTTGGACGCGCGCTCGCAGGCGGCTTCCAGCGCCGCCAGGGCCGCTTCGCGTTTCGCCAGCGCCGCCTCGCGCTTCTGCACCTCCGCCTCGCCGCGCTCCAGCGACCCGGCCTTGCGCTCCAGCTGCTCCTCGCGCTGGAGCAACTTCTTCTCGACGGCGCCTGACTCCGCCCGCTTCTCCTTCTGCTCCTTTTCCAGGGTGGTGCGGGCCTGCAGCAGCAGGTCCTTCGCCTCGACCCTGGCTTCCTTGACCATCGTCTCGGACTCGCGCTCGGCATTCTGCTTCACGCGGCTGGCCTGCTCGTCGGCCAGACGCTGCCGCTCGGCCAGGGCGTTCCGCCGGACCAACAGGTAGCCGCCGATTCCGGCCGCGGCGCCGATCACGCCGGCGATCACATATGTCGCAATGGCTTCGATCACAGGGGGGTACTCCCTTCACCCGCGCGCCACCCGGTTCGTGCGCACGGCCCGATTTTGACCTGAGAACACGTGAGTGGGGCAGATGAGCGAACCAGCAGCTGATCAGCGGGAAGGAACCGGATCGAACCTGGACGTCAGGTCAGGAAGAAGGAGCAGGCGGTCACACGGACTGCAGAACGTATGCTGTTACACGGGTCGGGATCGATCTCGCTGTGGTCGTGTCGCGACGCTCCGCGTCGCTCTTGCTACCGCCAGCCGGGCAGGCGTCTGCCTGACCCAATTTTGCAACACCTGAACGACTTCGCCTGGCGTGATCCCGAACTCCCGCACCCACCGAGTGATAACTTCCAGTGTTTTCAGCACGTTCAAGAAATTCCGCGTTAGGAGCCTGACAAACCTTCTCGCTCTTGATTCCCGCTACGCTCTCTGAATCTGCCCTACAGCATTCCCCTCACTGGGGTCTGGTGTAACGTATCAAATACCCAAAATCTTTGCAAGCATTTGCCCGCGCCCGCGGGCATCAGCGTTTCCGCGCCGGCTCCAACTGCTCCTCGATGGATTCGACCAGGCTCATCGTCCGGCGATCGAGTTCCGCATCGCCTTCCTGGCGCGCACGCTCCGCTTGAAATAATTGGTGCGTGATGTTGAGCGCGGCGAGGATGGCCAGCTTCGTGCGCGTCGCCGTCTTCATCCCCTGCTCCAGGACCCGGATCTGCGTATCCACGTAGTTCGCGCAGCGTTTCACGTACTCCTCGTCGGTCGCCCCGGCCACCACGTAACGATGTCCGTAGATTTCAACCTCGATGGTTTTCGTCATGGCGTCACCAACCCTCGCTTGGCGTGAACCGCGCGCTCATTATCGTCGCATCGTATCAACGCGCGCGGATAAACACCTTTAAGTGAACGTTTCCCCACCTCACTCCTCCCCCTGCACGCTCTCGGCGAACTCGAGGGAGTCCAGATCGTTCAGGACCTTTTCAATGCGCGTCTTGATGTCCGCCCGTTCCGATATCCACTGATCGCCGGACGTTTGCTGCCTGACCAGCCGCTCCCTCGCGGCGCGCAGGTCGCTCTTCAAGCCGGCATTCTCGCGCTTGAGCGTCTGGATCAATTCCAGCAGGTCCCGCACCCGCGCTTCCAGTGAAGCCAGCTTGTCGACAGCCATCGATAACCACCAGATATTGCGGGGATTCCGAGCGCACGCCCCAAATATTGAGGCACTATAAAATCCCTAGCAGGCCTTGTCAAGGGAACGGACCGCGCAGGGCGCACCGCCCAGCCGCCGGTATTCGCGGTAGCTGCGCAGCACCCGCCGGACATATTGCCGCGTTTCCTGATAGGGGATCATCTCCACGAATTCGTCCGGATCCTTGTCGCCGAACTTGCTGATCCACCGGGTGACGGCGGGAGGCCCGGCGTGGTAGGCCGCGACGGCGTGGACGAGGTTGCCGTTGAACCGCTCCAGCAGCTGATCGAGATACCGCACGCCGTACTGGATGTTCGTCTCGTGATCGAAGAGGTCGTCACGGGACACGGCGCCGCCGTTCCGCTGCGCCACGGCCTGGGCCGTCGACGGCATCAACTGCATCAACCCGATCGCGCCGACGCGCGACACCGCGCGCGCATCGTACTGGCTCTCCTCCCGGATGATGGCGGCCGCGAGATAGGGGTCGAGGCGGGACGTGCTGAACGTCCGGATCGTCGGCAGGTACACCGTCGGGTAGGCCACGTCCCAGAGGGACGCCTGCACCGGCTCCAGGCCACGCTCCAGCCCGTCCCGGAAATGCAGCCGCGCCAACCGGAGTCCCTGGTGATACCCGCCGGCTTCACTCAACCGCGTGATCAACTCGATCAGCGCCGCCCGGTTCCGACTGTAGTGCTCCAGCAGCCACGTCACCTCCCGGCCCGCCTCGTACTCGAGACCGAGCACGCGTAATTCCACGGCCCGGCGGTAATGCACGTCCTGGGCGATGGCCGATCCGCCGTTGGCTTTCGGGTCGGAATCCGGCGCGCCCGAGGCGATATCCGGCGGCGGGACTTCCAGGCGGCTGCGCGTCAACTGGCAATAATAGGTCCAGGCGTATCGGCGGCAGAGCTCCCGGTACACGCCCGCCGCCCTCGCATCTTGAAGGCGCTCGAGCGCCCGCGCCGTCCAGTACAGCGCCTGCGGATTGTTGGCGGGATCCTCCCGGATGGCGACGAGGTCCTGCAGCGTCTGCACGGCCTCGGCATACCGGCCCGTGCGGTACTGGATCCATCCGATGCGCCACAAGGCCTCGGCGCGTTCCTCCGTGCGGTCACCCAGCGCCGCGATCTGCCGGTACTGGGCGATAGCCTGGTCGAACTGATTCAGATCCTCGAACCACACGCCCAGCATGATCAGGATCAGCGCCTGCTGCTCCGGCGTCGGCGTCAGCTTCGGATAGGCCTGCCGGAGACCAAGCAGCCGCTCGCCGTCACCCAACCTGAGATAGCTGCGCGCCAGCCAGACTTCGGCCTCGTTCGCCTCGGACGACGGCCCGTTGGAGGCCAGCTCGTGAAACACCAGTTTCGCCTGGTCATAGCGCTTGAGCCGCGCCAGCGCGATGGCCAGGCGCAGCTTGGCCTCATTGCGCTTCTGGTGGTTGGGCGCCGCCTCGAGGAAGGCCTTGAAGTCGTCCACGGCCTCCTGATTGAGCGCCGCCAGGGTCATGGCCGTCGCCCGGGCATAGCGCTCCTCCGGCGTCGGTTTCCAGGGCTGGCCGTTGTTCAGCCACAATGACAACTGCTTCTCGGCCTCATCGGCCTCCGGCGTCTTCGGGTAGCGCATCCAGACCTGCCGGAGCGTCACCGTGCCGTCAGGCGACCGGCTGTCCCGATGCTGGCATTCGGCCAGCATCAGCAGGGCGCGGGCGGCGTCGGGGTCCTGGGGGTCCTGGGCCACGGCCTTGGCCAACGGATCCATTGCGTAGCCGCATTGCCCCACCCGAAACCAGGCCTCGCCGGCGAGATAGTTGATCTGTGGCCCCAGGAGCGTGTCGGGGACGACGGTGGGGGTGATGTCCAGATACGACGCGGCGGCTGAGAGGTCGCCCGATTTCAGCAGCGCCTCCCCGATCCACAGACGCAGGTAATCCTCGAGGAGGGGGAAATAGGGCTGTACCGCCCGCAAATGGACCAGGGCCTCGGCCGGCCGGCGTTCGGTCAGCAGGGCGCCCATCGCCAGCGTCGCGCGGCGCGCCCAGATTGTCTCGGGATACCGTTCCACGACTTGCTTCAGCCGTTCGACTTTGCGCGCCACGCGCTCGTCGGCAGAGGTGGCCTCGGCGTCCGCCGCGAGGGCACGGCCAAAGCACGCCTCGGCCGTCCCGCAGGCGGGGGCAACCGGCGCAGGCGCGGCGGACACCCCGCCGTTCTCCGCCGCGAACACGGAGACCGACCACAGGACCGACAGGAGCAGCAGGCACAGGACGCGCATGGGACCTCGTGAAGACCGGATCGGGTTCAAGAATCCAATTATATACCAATACATCTCCATCCCAAGAGAAACTGACTCTGCCGTTGGCTGCAATGCCTGTTCCCGTACCCCTGGTAACCCCGCTGCCGCGTGAAACGGGAACAGACACCAAGACGAAGGGTGCCAGTCCCCGTCCTTGTCCGTCCCGAGAACGCTATGGTACGCTCGCGCATGCCTCGACAGGATCGCTCCCGCACCGCCTCGGCGGCCCCGCGCACCAATCTCCTGGCCCTCGATGAGCCGGCCCTTGAACGCTTCGTGAAGGACCAGGGCTGGCCGGCGTTCCGCGCCCGGCAAATCCTCCGCTGGCTCTACCAGGAGCGCGTGCGCGAGATCGAGCACATGACCGACCTGTCCAAGGCCGAACGCGCGCGCCTCTCCGACCTCGCCGCCATCGAACGGAGTGCCGAGTGCGAAGTCCGGCGCGCGGACGACGGCACCAGGAAACTGCTGCTGCGCCTGGAAGACGGGCTCACCATCGAAAGCGTGCTGATTCCGGATGCCGACCGGCTGACCCTCTGCCTGTCCACGCAAGTCGGCTGCACGCTGGACTGCGGGTTCTGCCTCACCGGGCAGATGGGATTGAAACGCAACCTGGCGGCGCACGAAATCATCGAGCAGGCCCTGGCCGCGCAGGACCGCCTGGAACCGGGGGAGCGGCTGACGAACATCGTCCTCATGGGCATGGGGGAACCCCTCGCGAACTTCGAGGCCGTCGCCGAGGCCGTCGCGCGCCTGACGAATACCCGCTGGGGGTTCGGCATTTCGGCGCGGCGCATCACCCTCTCCACGGCCGGGCTGGCCTCCCGCCTGCAGGAGGTCGCCGGGCTCGGCGTCAACCTCGCCGTCTCCCTGAACGCGACGACCGACGCGCAGCGCACCCGACTCATGCCGGCGGTCAACCGGCTGCACCCGCTCACCCGACTGCTGGCCGCCTGCCGGGCCTATCCGCTGCCACCCCACCGCAAGCTCACGTTTGAATACGTCCTGCTGGCCGGCGAGAACGACACGGAGCCGGACGCCAAGCGGCTGGCCAAACTGCTCAACGGCATCCGCTGCAAGGTCAACCTGATCCCCTTCAACCCGTTTCCCGGCAGCCCCTACCGCCGACCCGCCGACGGCGACGTGCTGCGCTTCCAGTCCGTGCTGCGGCAGGCCGGCTTCGATGTCCTGATCCGCAAGAGCAAGGGGCGCGACGTGCTCGGCGCCTGCGGCCAGTTGGGCGAGTTGGTGACACCCACCAGGCGCGCCTCCTTGACACCCGCCTGAATCGATCGTTAGCGTGTGCCATGCGGTCCGGCGCTCTTCGCTCCCTTGCCACTCTCCTCTTCACGATCTGCTGCTTGTTGGGCGGCGGCCCGTCCGCCTTCGCCGTGGAGGTCCAGGAACACCTGCTCGCCAACGGCATGAAGGTGCTGCTGGTCGAGTCGCCCAAGGCGCCGGTCGTCACCGTGCAGATCTGGTACAAGGTCGGCTCGCGCAATGAAGTGATGGGACGGGCCGGCCTCTCCCACATGCTC
>JBFGRH010000023.1:0-14645 GCA_041563795.1 Nitrospiraceae bacterium
ATCCATCAGCATGCCGATCGACACGAAGAACAGGCTGTTGAAACTGTCCCGGAAGGGCAGCACCTCCGCCATGGCCTGGTGACTGTATTCGGACTCGGAGATCACCAGGCCGGCCATGAAGGCCCCGAGAGCCAACGACAGGCCGCTCAAGGATGTCAGCCACGCAATCCCCAGGCAGAGCACGATAATCGTCAGCAGGAACAACTCGCGACTCCGGCTGCGCACGATCTGCTCGAGCAGCTTGGGCACTACGTACAGGGCCGCCACCATGAGCGCCGCGACGAGCACCACCGATTTGGCGAGCGTCAGCAGCACGCCGGGCCGAAGGCTGTCCGAGGGATCGGCCAGCAGCGGCAGCAGCATCATCATCGGCACGACCGCCAGGTCCTGGAAGATGAGGATGCCGACCGTGGCGCGACCGTGCAGCGAATCGCTTTCCCCCCGTTCGGCCAATGCCTTGAGCACGATCGCCGTGCTGCTGAGCGACAAGAGACACCCCCAGAACAGGGCCTGCTGGATGGGCAGCCCCACGGCGATGCCCACGATCGAAGCCAGGACCAGCGTGCCGATTACTTGGAGCGGTCCCCCGATCAGAAGCAGGCGGCGCGCGGCGGCCAGGTGCGCAAGCGAGAACTCCACGCCGATGGTGAACAACAGCAGCACGACGCCGATCTCGGCCATGACCTTGACCTGCTCCAGGTCCGAGACGAGATTGAGGCCGTGGGGCCCGATCAGCGCGCCGGCGGCCAGGAACCCGGCGATCGGCGGCAGGCGGAACTTATGAAAGATGAACACGACCCCGATGGAGATCCCGAAGATCACCAGGAGATCGGTCAAAATTTTGACGTCGGTCACCGCATCCTCCCTGCTCGCGGGAAACTATACACTATCTCCTTGTCCCTAAGAAAATTTCCGTGCTACCTTCGGCCGCATGCCGCTGCGCGCGATCATTCTTGATTTCAACGGCGTGATCGCCGACGACGAGACCCCCCACCTCCTCGCGTTCCAGCAGGCCCTCCGCGAGGAGGGTCTCGTCCTGACCAAGGAGGACTACTACGGGACCTACCTCGGCATGGATGAACGCAACTGCCTGGCCGCGCTGATCCGGAAATCCGGAGGGACGCGGGACCCTGCCCGCGAGCGGCGGGTGCATGACCGGAAGGCGGCGCTCTTCCACGACTCCACGGCCACACACAGGCCCGAATTGTTCCCCGGCGTCGTTGATTTCGTGTTGCGCGCGAAGGAGCGGTACCTGGTGGCCGTCGCGTCCGGGGGCAAGCGGGATCAGATCGCCGAGGCCTTGCGGGGGGCGCCCATCGAACGGGCCTTCCACCTCATCGTCGCGGCCGAGGACACGACGATTGGCAAGCCGGACCCGGAGATTTACCGCATCACGCTGGGAAAATTGAACGCGCTGGCCCCGAACCCGAATCCGCCGATCAAGGCCTCCGAGTGCCTGGTCATCGAGGATTCGCTGGCCGGGATTCAATCGGCGAAGGCCGCGGGCATGACGGTGGTCGGCGTGGCCACCACCTACCCCGCGGCGGCTTTGAAGGAAGCCGACGCGGTCTACCCTTCACTCGGGTCCGTCAGCCTCGAACACCTTGAACGATTGTTCCGGGATTAGCGGCTAGACTCTGTAATACGTGCGGTACCACTCGACGAATCGCCTGATGCCTTCTTCGAGCGGCGTGTCCGGCTTGAAGCCGACGTCCTCGATGAGGTTCTGCACATCGGCATAGGTCGCGGGAACGTCTCCCGCCTGCATCGGCAGAAACGTCTTCTTCGCGGGCTTCCCCAGCGCCTGCTCGAGCAATTCGATCATGCGCAGCAACTCCACCGGCTGGTGGTTGCCGATGTTGTAGAGCCGGTAGGGAGCCGAGCTCGTCGCGGGGTTGGGCATCTCGCCGGACCAGGCCGGATCGGAGGTGGCCGGCCGGTCGAGCGCCCGCACGACGCCTTCGACGATGTCGTCGATATAGGTGAAGTCCCGCTTCATCCGGCCGTGGTTGAAGACCTCGATCGGCCTGCCGGCCAGGATCGCCTTCGTAAAGAGAAACAGCGCCATGTCCGGCCTCCCCCACGGCCCGTAGACGGTGAAAAACCTCAGCCCGGTGCAGGGAACGCCGTAGAGATGCGCGTAGGTGTGGGCCATCAGTTCGTTGGCCTTCTTCGTCGCGGCGTAGAGCGACAGGGGATGGTCGACGTTGTCGCGCACGGAGAATGGCATCCGGGTATTGCCGCCGTAGATCGAACTGGTCGAGGCATAGACCAGATGCTCCGCCTTCGCGTGGCGGCAGCCCTCCAGAACATTCACGAATCCGACGACGTTGCTGTCGGTGTAGGCGTGGGGATTGACCAGCGAATAGCGCACGCCGGCCTGTGCCGCCAGGTGCACGACCCGGCGAAACTTGTGCCGGGCAAAGAGCGCGGCCATCCCCTTCCGGTTGACCAGATCCAGCTTCTGGAATCGAAACGCCTTGAAGGGCTTCAACTGGGCCAGCCGCGCTCGTTTCAGCCGCACGTCGTAGTAGGCATTGAGATTGTCCAGCCCGACCACGGTCTCGCCGCGCGCGAGCAGGCGGCGGGTGACATGGTAGCCAATGAAGCCGGCGGCGCCGGTGACCAGGACGGGGGCCGTCTTGCGGGCCATCATCGCCTCGCCTGCCCGCCGCCCGGTTTCATGAACGGCGGGTCGCCGTGGTCGCGCCGATGGAGCGCCAGCGGCGCGAGTGCCTCGGCCAGCGAGACCACCTCGGTGCCGCCGTCGGCCTTGGCCCGGAAGGCATCGAGCGCGTGCGTGTAGTGGTAACCGCATCCCTGGGGCTTCAAGAGGTCGGCGAGTTTGTCGGCCGGCTCCCAGTGCGCGGTGATGAGCGCGGTGCGGGCGGGGTTGCGCCGGCTGAACGTGAAGGACAGGTGGTCCGGCAGCCAGTCGGCCCCGCCGGTCGCGTAGGAGACGAAGAGTTTCGTCCTGGCCGTGGCGGCCAAGTCCGCCAGGTAGCCGTTGGTCAGGTACCCGTTTTCGCCGGTCTCGAGCCAGCGCCCCGGGTGGGAGAGGCAGGCATGCGTCGCATGGGCCCGGAGTTCCTGCAGCTGCTGCTGCGAGGCGAACAGCGTGGCCACCGGACCGTATTTCTTGACCAGATCTGCCAGCACGCCCTCCTTGACCACGGACTTGCCGTCGTTCGTGGGGCCGCTGTCCACGTGCACCATCGTGTTGCGGCCGCGGTCGTTGATGAGATAGCAGTTGCGCGGCATTTCGATGTCGCAGGGATCCTCGCCGAAAAACGGCACCGACACGACGGCGCCGCCGTCGAAGGCCCAGCTCTCCCCGTGCGCCAGCTCGACGATCTGGCTGAACCCCAGCTCGCGCAGCAACGATTGATAGTCGAAGAACAGCGCGCGACGGTTGCGCTTGCTCGGCACGACGACCGGGATATCCTTCGGCATGTGGAGCAGCGTCCGCGGGTCCACGTGATCGTCGTGATCGTGGGTCAGGAAGATCGCGGCCGGGCGCGGCAACAGCCCGCCCCACAGCGACGGCACGGACGATTCGGCGAACCAGGGCAGCAGCCAGGGGTCGAACAGGAAAAAGCGCTCCTGCTGGCGGTAGAGCAGCGCGGCGTGGCCGAGATGCACCATGTCCTGATCGCGCGTATTCGCCAGCCATTGGTCGCGCACCGTCGCGGCGGGCGACAGGACCAGGCACTCATAGGTGTGCAACGCCTCCATGATCTGCATCATGATGCCGGACACCTCGCGGCCGGACGACGTGACGACGGTCTTCACTTCCGAGACCCGGTGCGTCCCGCCCAGAAACGCCAGGAACTTGCCGATCGCCGGCGCCACCGGCCGCTCGAAGCCGATGGGGATGGCCTGCCGCGCCGCCGCGTTGAAAATACGCAGCCCGACGTGGGTGATCGTGGCCGATTTCGACGCGTCCTTCCGGAACTCCCAGTGAAAGGACCCGTCCGGTTTGCGGCCGCACTGGACGTGGGTTTTCAGGTTCGGGCGCGAGTTGACCAGCTCGGCGTAGGCATCCTCCAACCGCGCGCGCCGGTCGGGATCGTCCAGCGGCCCCCGATGGGCAAAGACGTCGCTGATCGCCGTATCGACGCCGCTTTGTAGCAAACTGTGCGCTTCGTGCAGGGCCGCGACCACTTCGGGCGCCACCCCCCCGACAAACGGGAATGGGCCCGGCGATTCGGCGCTCTCCAGCTGCATCCAGACCCAGGGCGCCAGGCCGATATAGTGCTCGCTGTTGAGGGAATCCCAGAGGCGACTCATGACGATTTCAGCTTGCTGATAGTAGGTTCGTAGAGCACCTGCACGACGTTGCCGTCCGGATCGGCCAGATAGAAGGAATAACTGCCGTCGCGGTGCTGTTTGACCGGCTTGACGATGGGCACACCGGATCGCTCGGCCCGCGCGAACAAGCGATCCACCGACGCCGGCGAATCCATGATGAACCCAAGATGATCCAGCAACTGGTCCTTCGCGGGCCTGTAGCGGGACACGTCGGCCGCCGGAATTTGATGGAGCGCCAGGTTATCCGCGCCCGAGCTCAGGTAGACATTCTCGGGGTCCGGTTCCCAGACCACCGCCATGCCGAAGACTTCCGCGTAGAATTTCCGCGCGCGCGCGAGGTCCGTGACCTTCAAGGCCAGGTGACGAAGCCCGCGCATGCCGGAATCAGCCACGATGCACGCTCCTTCGTTCTTTATATGACGGGCCTGCTACCCCGTCAACCGGAAACATGTCTCCTCCTCTGTGCAGCGCGGGAAATGATATGCTACCATCCACGGCCGACAAACCGCGCTCACAAAGGAGTCCCATGTCACCGTTGTACGTCATGTTGATCGGGCTGATTAGTCTGGCCGCGCCCCTGGCCGGCCCCATCCAGGCGGCGGACCCGCCTCAGGCGGGCACGCCGGCCGGCAAGGACGGCGCACCGATGGTCCTGGTGCCCGCCGGTCCCTTTCCGATGGGCGTGCCGCCGGGCGACCGGGACGGAGGCCGCGACGAGTACCCTCGCCACGAGGTCACCCTGGACGCGTTCTATATCGATGCGTATGAAGTCACCAACGGACGCTACCACCGGTTCGTCACCGCGACGAAGCACCGCATCCCGGAGCATCCGCACAATCCGTCGCGCACCCTGTGGAAAGGCGACCAGATTACGGAGGCCGTCGCGGAACGGCCGGTGGTGAACGTGGACTGGCACGATGCCGACGCCTATTGTCGCTGGGCGGGCAAGCGGTTGCCGACGGAGGCGGAATGGGAAAAGGCGGCGCGCGGCGGCGACGACCGCCGGTTTCCGTGGGGCAATGTCGAGCCGACCGCGAAACACCTGAACTATAATCAGCAATGGATCGGCGAAAAGACGCTCATGCCGGTCGGCAGCTACGAGGCAGGCAGGAGCCCCTACGGGGCCTATGACATGGCCGGCAACGTCTGGGAATATGTGGCCGACTGGTACGACGAGCGCTACTACGAGAACAGTCCGGCGAAAAATCCCAAGGGCCCGGACACCGGCACGACGAAGGTCTTGCGCAGCTCCAGTTGGGCGGTGGAGACACCGCTGGTTCGGATTTTCACGCGCGTGAAGAGCGATCCGCTGGTCCGCAACGAGTCGACCGGCTTCCGCTGCGCGATGGACGCGCCGAAATGAGCGAGAAGGGGTTCCAGGGCCTGACGGTGGCCGCGTTCGAGAACCGCATGGGCCCCGAGATGACCGGGCTGATCGAGCGCTACGGCGGCCGGCCGATGGTCACGCCGGCCATGCGTGAAGTGCCGCTGGAGGACAACCGCGAGGCCCTGCAATTTGGCGAGCGCCTCATGGACGGCCAGGTGGACATGCTGATCCTCATGACCGGCGTGGGCCTGGACACCCTGGTCAGCGTCCTGAAGACCGTGCATCCGCTGGAGGCCATCACGGAGGCGCTCGGCCGCATCACGCTGGTCGCGCGCGGACCCAAGCCGGTGGCGGTGCTCAAGCAACTGGGCCTCGCCCCGACCTTCACCGTCCCGGAACCCAACACCTGGCGCGATCTGCTGAAGACGCTCGACAGCGACTGCCCGGTGCTCGGGCTGCGGGTCGCCCTCCAGGAATACGGCGCGACCAATGCCGAACTGATGGAGGAACTGCGGGAGCGCGGTGCGACCCTCTCCCGCGTGCCGGTCTACCGGTGGGCGCTGCCGGAGGATCTCGGCCGGCTGCGCGAGGCGCTCGGCCACATCGCCTCCGGAGAGGTCGACGTGCTGCTGGTCACCAATGCCGTGCAGGTGGATCACGTGATGCAGGTCTTGAAGAGGGACGACCGGATGGATCCGTTCAGGCAGGCCTTGAAGCGCATGGTGGTGGCCTCGGTGGGCCCGACCGCGAGCGAGCGGCTCCGGCAGCACGACTGGCCGGTGGACCTCGAGCCGTCCCACCCGAAGATGGGCACCCTCGTCAAGGAAACCGCCGAGCAGGCGGCTGCACTCCTGAGGGCAAAGCGGTCAACGTAGGCCGGCCGGCTGAGCGGGTGTGCCCTGCGCATCCCGCGCGCAGCGGAAGCCCAGCCAGTTCATCTTCGTGTCCGGATCGCCGCCGTTGCGCTGGGCGGCACGCACGGTGGGCGTGCTGTCGATCCACCCGCCGCCCCGGAACGCCCGCTGCGTGCCCTTCTCGGGACCTTTCGGGTTCTTGTCCGGCGCCGACTTGTAATAATCCTTGTCGTACCAGTCCGCCACCCACTCGGCCACGTTGCCCACCATTTGATAGAGGCCATAGGGACTCAGCGCGTTGTCGTACTTGTCCACGGAAATGATCGGCGGATAGAGCATCAGCCGTTCCGGCCGGTCACGAACCGGACCGGAGAGGCCGCTCCGGCCGAAGTTCGACCGGCTGAGGCCCGCCGGCTGGTTGCCCCAGGGATAGATGCGCCCGTCCTCGCCGCGCGCCGCCTTTTCCCATTCCGCCTCCGTCGGCAGCCGCTTGCCCGCCCAGCGGCAATAGGCGTCCGCATCGAACCAGGACACGTGCATGACCGGATGGCTGGCCATGCTCTCCTGGAAATTCCCGCCGTCGTAGCGCCAGTCGATCAGCGGCGACCGGTCCGTGGCCAGGACGAACTTCAAAAACTGCACGGTGGTCACCTCGTACTTGTCGATGGCGTAGGCATCGAGATAGACCTTGCGCTGCGGCAATTCCGTGAAATAGGCCAGCCGGTCCACCTTCTTGTCGCTGCCCATCAGGAACCAGCCGGCCGGGATCGGCACCATGTCGTCCATCGCCGGCAGCTTGGCCCGCTCGGCGGCCAGCTGCCTGCCCTCCGGAGTCCACTCGACCGTCATCTCCGCCACATCCAGCGCCCAGGCGGAGCCGGCCAGCGCACACATCACCAGAACATTCAACCCGTGTCGCATAATTGCGTATTTCCTCATGAATACATGAACGGTGAAGTCGATTCACATCGCCTGTTGGGGTGTGGTTCCCTCACCCCCGCGATCGAATTCTTCAAGGGGCTGGAAATTCACCGGCAACTGGAAGAGAAAATCCGAGGTGGGGCGGAGCCGCACATGGCGGTACTCCACGATCCAACTGCCGTCCTTCCGCGCAAGCTTCAACGGGACCCGGATGTCGGTGGCCAGCCATTGGTAGTAGACGTCCGTCCGGCCCCCCTTCTGCACCGTGACCTGGTACAGCGTCGTCGGGTGCCCGTCCATCACCTCGGTCCCGATTTCCTCGCGCGCCACCTCGCCGTCCATGCGCTCGGTCACTTTCGGCGCCTGCTCGGGATCGTAGGGCTCGGTTTTAAAATGCTTCATGCGCGACAGCAAGAGCCACATCAGCTGCTTGTCCTTGCGGACGATGGTGACATTGACCGGTCCCAGATCGTGATGTTCCAGCCGCCACATGTCATCGCGATAATAAATGTTCGCCTTCCGGCTACGGCCGTTGATTTTGGTGATCTGATCGGCGCTGAATTCCAGCCCCCAGAGGTCGGATGGGCCGGCAAGCCAGAGCAGACACGCGATACCGACGGCGATGACCTGGCGCATGGGCTCAGTGTACAAAACCGCCTTCGTTTCCGGCAAGGTCCCTCCTCGGAGTCGTCAGGAATTGCACGATCGTGTAGACTGCCCTGTCATGAAGGCCATGGTCCTGGACCGGAGCGCCGATGCGGGCACGAGCCCGCTTCGGCTTCGCGACATGCCGTTGCCCGAACCGGGCCCCGGACAGGTCCGGGTACGCGTCCGTGTCTGCGGCGTCTGCCGGACCGACCTGCATATCGTCGAAGGCGACCTCGCGCTGATGAAGCAGCCGATTATCCCCGGCCACGAGACCGTCGGCCTCGTGGACCGGACCGGTGCGGACGTCCGCTCCGTCAAGGAGGGCGATCGCGTCGGGATCGCCTGGCTTCAGGGCACATGCGGCCGATGCGAGTTCTGCCGCAGCGGGCGTGAGAACCTTTGCACACAGGCCGTGTTCAGCGGCTACCACGTGGATGGAGGCTATGCCGAATATGCCCTGGTGGACGAGGCCTTCGTCTATCCGATTCCACCGGTCTTCAGCGACGACGAAGTTGCGCCGCTGCTCTGCGCCGGCATCATCGGCTACCGGGCCTTGCGGCTCAGCGGCGTGCAACCGGGCCAGCGGCTGGGGATGTACGGATTCGGCGCCTCCGCGCACGTGACCATCCAAATTGCGAGGCATTGGGGATGCGCCGTGTACGTCTGCTCGCTGCGCGAGGAACACCGGGCACTGGCCCGTGAGCTCGGGGCGGAATGGGTCGGGGCTGCGACGGACGGCCCCCCGGAGAAGCTGCACGGAGCGATCGTCTTTGCGCCGGCCGGCGAGATCGTCATCCCGGCGTTGCGCGCGCTGGAGCGGGGGGGAACCGTGGCATTGGCCGGCATCCACATGACGCCCATCCCGGCCATTGATTACGACCGCGACCTGTTCGGGGAGCGGACCATCCGGAGCGTGACGGCCAATACGAGGCAGGACGGGCTTGACCTGCTGCGGGACGCGGCGGCGATTCCGATCCGGACCCGCACGCAGTCATTCAAGCTCGAGGAGGCCAACCAAGCCCTGCAACAGCTCAAAGCCGGGACGATTCAGGGCGCGGCGGTGTTAAAGATCGGGTGAGACGCCCCGCTCCCATTCCCACCTTCGCACCCCTGTGCCATAATAAACGCTGAATGAACGCGCTGGTCAAAGTTGATCGAAAGCCGGGATTGACGCTGCAGAAGGTGCCCGATCCGAAGCCGGGCCCCGGCGATGTCGTGGTGCGGGTGAAGGCGACCTCGCTCTGCGGCACCGACGCACACATCTATCGCTGGGATGAGTGGGCGCAAAGCCGCATCCAGCCGCCGCGCATCATCGGCCATGAAATGTGCGGGGACGTGGTCGACCTGGGAGCCGGCGTCTGCTCGGTGAAGGTCGGCGACTTCGTGGCGGCGGAATCCCACTTTACTTGCGGCCTGTGCTTTCAGTGCCGGACGGGGCAGGCCCATGTCTGCGTGAACAATAAAATACTCGGTATCGACGTGGACGGCTCCTATGCCGAGTACGTGCGACTGCCGGAGCGCGTCCTCTGGCGCACCGCGCGCGACATTGCGCCAGAACTGGCCTGCGTCCAGGAACCCCTGGGCAACGCCGTCGATGCCGCCCTGGCCGAAGACCTGACCGGGCACACGGTGCTCATCACCGGCTGCGGCCCGACCGGCCTCTTCGCCGCCGCCGTCGCGCGCACAGCCGGCGCGGCCGTGATCATCGCGACCGACATCAGCGATTACCGGCTCGGGCTGGCCAAGCAGCTGGGCGCCGACCACATCCTCAACGTCAGGGGAGAGAAACCGGAACGGATCGCGGCGGCCATCCTCGACATCACCGGCGGGGAAGGCGTGGACGCGGCGCTGGAAATGTCGGGCGATCCCACCGCGCTGCACCAGGCCTTCAAGTCCGTCAAGAACGGGGGCTGCGTGACGCTGTTCGGGATCCCCACAGGAGCCGTGCCGTTCGACCTCCCGAATGAAATCATCTTCAAGGGCATTCGCGTGTACGGCGTGACCGGCCGCCGGTTGTTCAACACGTGGTACCGGTTGTCCGGGCTCTTCAAGGCGGGCCTGAATATCAGGCCGGTCATCACCCATACGTTTCCGATGGCCGACTTCGCCAAGGGGTTTGACCTGATCGAGTCCGGCCAGTGCGGCAAGGTGGTGCTCATCCCGTGAGGCGTGAGACGTGAAACGTGAGGCGTCGCGGGAGAGCTGTTGCTCGTCCCTCCGCGCCTAGCGCCTAACGCCTCGCGAAGATGCTACGTGGCCTATCAATCCTTCAAAAAAGCCGTCGCCGAACAGCTCGCCACGATTCGAGCCGCGGGTTTGTACAAGTCCGAGCGCCGACTGCTGGGCCCCCAGGGCGCCCAGGTCCGGGTCGCGCAGGCCGAGGGGCCGGACGAGGTCCTGAACCTCTGCGCCAACAACTATCTGGGACTGGCCAGCCACCCGGACATTCTCAAGGCGGCTTCGGAAGGTCTGAGCGAGCACGGCTACGGCATGGCCTCGGTCCGCTTCATCTGCGGCACGCAGGACCTGCACAAGCAACTCGAGCAGGCCCTTTCGGGGTTTCTCCGCACCGGCGACACGATCCTGTACAGTTCCTGCTTCGACGCCAACACCGGCCTCTTTGAAACACTGCTCGACGAGCGCGACGCCGTGATCAGCGATGCGTTGAACCACGCCAGCCTGATCGACGGGATCCGCCTCTGCAAGGCAAGACGATTCCGCTATGCCCATTCCGACATGCAGCAACTGGACGCCGCGCTCAAGGATGCGGCAGCGTGCCGGCTTCGGCTGATCGCCACCGACGGCGTCTTCTCGATGGATGGCGACCTGGCGAAACTCGACCGCATCGTGGACCTGGCCGACCGGTACGACGCCGCCGTGGTCGTGGACGACAGCCACGCGACGGGCGTCCTGGGCACCGGCGGGCGCGGGACACCGGATCATTTCGGCGTCGGGGACCGGGTGGACCTGATCACGAGCACGCTGGGGAAGCCGCTGGGCGGGGCCTCGGGGGGCTTCACGTCGGGACGGCCGGAGATCATCGAACTGCTCCGGCAGCGGTCACGGCCCTATTTATTCTCGAACTCGGTGCCGCCGGTGATCGCCGCGGCGGCCCTCCGGGCCGTCACGCTGGTCGCCGACGGGGAGGCACTGCGTCAGGCGCTCCGTGAGAACGCGGCTTTCTTTCGCACGCAACTGACGGCGCTCGGCTTCAGACTGGTTCCCGGCGATCATCCCATCATTCCGGTCATGCTCGGCGAGGCGCCGCTGGCCACCGCGATGGCCGACCGGCTGCTGCGGGAAGGCATCTACGTGATCGGGTTCAGCTACCCGGTGGTGCCGCAGGGGCAGGCCCGGATTCGCGTGCAACTGTCCGCCGCGCACACGCGCGGGCAGCTCGAACGGGCCGTGGGCGCCTTCGCCAGGGTCGGCCGGGATCTCGGCGTGATCGTCTGAACCCGGAATCGTGATAAGGAAAGGGAACCCGGGGATCAGCGCGCGCCCCCGGTTCAGCGGTCCTCTTGCGGCTGCTTCTTTTCCTCCAGGTATTGCTCGCGCGAAAGATCTTTCGGTTCGTAGTGTATCGGGTCATAGGTTTGAAACCCGAGCCAACTCCGGCCGATGGCCAACGCGAGCAACGCGCCGGCCACCGCCAGCACCACCGCCAGTAATAACCAGATTCGGTTTTCTTGAAATTGTTTCCGGACCGCGTGCACCAATCGCTTCCACGGGCGCCGCCGCACCATCGAAACGACGACCGTGCTACGGACGAATTCGATGAGCGTGGGCACCCCCTGGCCGCGCAGGAGCTGCGCCTCGTTGAGCGTGATCATCGAGACAAGGAAGCCGCTGGTGCTCACAATCGGCAGATGGCTGACGCCCTTCTGAGTCATCGTCGCGATGGCATCCACGACGGAGGCGCGCTCGTTGATGCGAACGAGCGGCGACGACATGGCCAGTTCCACCTTCATCGGGGTCTCCGACAACCCGCCCCCCGGAACCCGCTCGGCCAGGTCTTGTGATGTCACGATCCCGACCGGCCGCAGGCCCGCCAGGACCACGACGGCGCGTGTCCCGCGCGCCGCCATGACGCGCATGACGTCGTGCGCGGCCACGCCGCGCGGTACGGAATAGACCGACCGCATGCTTTGGGGAGCGTCATCGGTATGCGCCGACAGGGTCATGCGTCCGCCCGCCTCACGTGGCCGCGGAGCCCGGTGCCGTCCGCGTTCAGCGTAGCAGTTTACCCCTATTTTCAGGCAAGGCAAGAATTCAGTGCGGCAGGATCATTCCCGGATGGCTTTGGCGCGCTTCTGCAGATAGGCGTTCCGAACCGCGCTGTACAGGTCCAGCGTCGCTTCTTCCACGCCCTCGAAGGTTTCGAGGTTGAGTGAGCGATAGTTGACGATCTCCTCGGCGGTCCTGCCAAGCTGGAGGATCGTCGTCGTGTCCCGGTTCTTGTGCGGGATGGCCGACGGCAAATCATCGATCTCGAACGTGGGCAGCACGAAATAGTTCACCGGGTTCAGGCCGAAGTCGAAGAGGTAACCGAAAAAGTCACGCAGCGTCAGGGGGGGGAGAAGCGGCAGGACCAGATAGGGCCCCGGCGGCACCCCGTACGCCCCGAGGGTCTGCCCGGAATCCTCCTGGGGCGTCTCCAGATCAAACCAATGCTTGGCCGGATCGAAGAACCCGGCCAGCCCGATGGTATCGTTGATCAGAAGCCGGCTGAGCTCGATGCCGGCCCCCTTGAACTTGAATTGAAAAATATTGTTCAGCAGGCGCGGGCCGAAATGAACGTTGGTGTAATAGAAGTTGCTGATGCCTTTCTGTAGCGCGGTCGGTACGATCTTGTCGTATCCCTGCGCAACCGGTTTGATCAAATACTTGTCCACCTTCCGGTTGAATTCGAACATCACGGAGTTGAACCCCTCCCAGGGATCATAGTCCCCGCCCGCGGCAAGCGATTCTTCCTTCTTCGCAAAGGGATCGAAAAACTCATCCGGCGCGTCCTTGGGGCTCAGCTCCGCCGCTTTCGCGCCTTCCCCGTCCTTCGACCCGGCCGGCGCGCTCTCCGAAACCTGTGCGAATTCCAGTGATGCCGCCCCCGGCTCGGCGATACCCGCAGACGACGCCGGGACGGCGACCGCCTCCGCGGCCTGCGACGGCTCCAGCACGACGGGATCGGCACCAGTCAAACCGGAAGCGGAGGTTTCGATGGAGGTGGCGTTCAGGGAGGTGAGCGCCGGACCGACATCCGGCGACAGGCCGTCGGACAGGGAAGCACAGCCGGTCGCCAGCATGACGAGGCCGGCCAGGGCAAGCGGACGGCAGGCCTGCGCCAATCGCAGGTGTTCGAAGGTGCGTGTCATCCCGGCCTCCTGATCACTGGGGGCGCACTGTACCAAAACCCCCGTCAGGAAACCAAGTGCTTCGTGCGAGCTCCTGTTATCGGGCGACGCCCTGGATGAATTGCTTCAACCGCTGGAAATAGGCCCGTCCGCCGACCTGGTAGGTGTTGTTGTGGTCGGCGCCTTCGATGACATAGAAGGACTTGGGCCCGCGCACCGCATCGAAGACTTCCCGGCCCAGCGCGATCGGGACAATGTCGTCCTGGTCGCCGTGGATCACCAGCACCGGCATCGAGACGCGCGCCAGACGATCGACGAGCGGGTAGCGCCCGCTCAGCAGCCAGTGCATGGGAAGTCCCAGATAATGGACGCGGGCCATGGCGGCGATGGAGGGAAAGGGCGATTCGAGAATCAGCCCGGCGGCGGGCTTCCGACCGGCCAGATCGCCAGCCACCGATGCCCCGATTGACCGGCCGAACAGAACCAGCCGTTCGGGCCGGACTCCGCGCGTGGTGACCAGATACCCGTAGGCCGCTCTCGCATCCTGATAGAGGCCTTCTTCCGAGGGACTCCCGCTGCTCCGGCCATAGCCGCGATAGTCAAAGATGAACACGGAGAGGCCCAGCCGATAGAGCTCGGCAAGATTCTCCAGTCGGTGAATGATGTTGCCCGCGTTGCCGTGACACCAGAGGAGCACCGGGGCGGTGGGGGACGACTGGACGAACCAGCCGAAGAGCTTCTCGCCATCCTCGGTTTGGAACCAGACCTCTTCCAGCGGCAGGCCGGCGATCCTGGCCCAATCCCGCTCGATCCATGGATGCGGAAAGTAGACGAACAGCTGATCCAATATGTTCGCTTTGGGCTTCACTTAAGTTAAGCCAATCTCAGGACTTGCTTCTTCGGGATGCTCAAAAAGGCCTTCCAACGAGGCCGCAGGGAATCCGGCGACTGAGGCGTACAGTCCCTACGTACGTCGCAAGGAGACGGACGACCGAGAACGAAGTTGGAGGCCTTTTTCAGCATCCTGTTAGAAATACGCGTGGATCGTGAAAAGCGCTTCATTGTCCCGGCGTTCCCGGTGGTTGAACTCGAACCGCAGCGCCGCGTCCTTGGCCAGGGTGTAGCGTAATCCGGTGGACCAGCGAAAGTCGTCCGATTTCTCACCCAGCGGAAATTTCAGGTAGGTGGCCGAAGCCAGCAGCCGCCAGTGGTCCGTCAGATCGGCAAGGACTC
>JBFGRH010000024.1:0-14206 GCA_041563795.1 Nitrospiraceae bacterium
CGTTCTCGATGTGAATTTCGATGTCCTGCCGATCCCACCCCGGCAGCGCGAACTGCGCACAGTAGCCATTCTCATCCTCGTACACGTCGCATCGCGGCACCCAAGTCGCGATCTGCCGCGTGGCGGGCTCCCACCCGCTTGTACGGAACGCGTCATCAAACATGCGATCGATCTGTGATTCAAAAGGCTCCCGAACGACACTCGGGAGATAGGCATCCAGCAATGTCATACCAAACCTCCTTGTGGTTGAGCGTTAATCAGTGAACGAGGGAGAACCGCGCGAAACCTTGGAAGGGATAAGTCAGGATCACCTTCCGGATGCGGGCCTTGCACCGGTCCACCCAGACAGTTCGCCAAACTTACGGCGTCCAGATAACCTCGTCTGGAGGATGGTCAAGGGGTGGTCTCGAGGGGCGCCCGATGCAGAAACACGAAGGCCTCCGCCCCATCGGGGCGGAGGCCTTCAGATAACCGGCTGCCGGTAACGCTCAGCCGACTCTCACCTCGATCGCCTTCGGCTTGGCCTTCTCGGACTTAGGCAGGTGCAGATGCAGCACCCCGTCCTTGTATTCGGCCTTCACCTTGGCGTCATCCACGTGGTCCGGCAGGGTGAAGCTCCGGACGAAGCTGCCGTAGGAGCGCTCCACCCGGTGAAACTTCTTGCCCTTTTCCTCCACCTCATGCCGGCGTTCACCCTGGATGGTCAGCACGCCGTCCTCGACGGTGACTTTCACATCCTCTTTCTTCACCTCCGGCAATTCGGCCTTGATCTGGTATTCCGTCTCCGTTTCGGCAATGTCCACGGTCGGAATCCAATCGGCCACGGTGATGGTTTCCTTGCCGTTGGCCGTCCGGGCCGCCGGACGGTTAAACACCCGGTTCAACCGCTCCGACACATCCTCCAACTCGCGGAACGGATCCCAGCGCATTAAAGCAGTCATGGTAGTACCTCCTTGTATGTTATGGTCTCCGGTGAGACACCTCAATTTCATACTTTAGAGATAATGCCATCGTCTCTCGAGTCAAGGTCTGCCTCCCCTCCCCGCGCCCTGTGGCCCCCCTTGACTCTCGTCGGGATGGAATTACCACACTGTCTGCGCGGCATCGCCGTGCGTTATTCCATAACCCCTAAACCACAAGGAGGGAACTATGCGACTGAGTGCTATTTTCTGCGCGTTCTCCCTGCTCCTGGCAGGGGTGGCACTGGAGCCGGCTCCAGTCGGAGCGGCTGGTTGGATTTCCACCGCCAACTCCCATGCGTCTGCGTGGGTGACGGAGATCGAAAAGGAAATGTACAAGAAGGACTACCGCTGGGTATTCCTGAACGATCCGCGCACGCCCCAGGCGTCAGTCGTGCGGCTGCTCAACCGGGCCGCCGCAGCTGTTGAGGCCAAGAACGACGAATTGGCGAAGGAGCTGGTGGGTGAAGCGATGGAGGTGATTGAGGAGGGCATTCGCAAGAACTATTACAGCCGTGAGGATGTCCGTCCGATCACGTCGTTCATCAAGCAGCATGTTCCCGTGAAACTCGGGTAACGGCGACGGGAGGCATCGGGGCGCCGTACGCCCCGATGCCTCCCCCCGGCCCCGGTCGTGTGAGGCCATCAGCATGCTCGAGACTCTGGCAATAGGTGTCACCGGCGGACTGATCACGGTGATGGCGCTGATCCTGGCCGGTTGCGCGCGGCTGATCGAATAGGCCCCGCTCCGCGCGAGGACGGTCAGCGCTGGTCGATCGGCACGTAGGGACGGTTGTGCTCGCCCGAGTAGATCTGGTCCGGCCGGAAGAGTTTGTTTTCCCGCAGTTGCTCGAACCAGTGGGCCAGCCAGCCGGCCACCCGCGCCATGGCGAAGATGGGCGTGAAGCAATCCACGTCGATGCCCAGCTTCTCGTAGATGATCCCTGAATAGAAATCCACGTTCGGATAAACCTTCTTGTCCCCCAGCAGTTCCTTGGCGACGCGCTCAACCTCGAGCGCGACATCGTACAGGGGCGATGTGCCGCAGGCCTTGAACAACCGTTCGCACAAGTCCTGCAGAATCACCGCCCGCGGGTCCTTCACCTTGTAGACCCGGTGCCCGAAGCCCATGAGCTTCTCCTTGGCCTTGAGCTTGCTCTCGAGAAAGGGGCGGACCTTGCCGGGCGTGCCGATCTGCCGCAGCATGGTCACGACTTCCTCGTTGGCGCCCCCGTGCAACGGGCCTTTCAGCGAGCCGATGGATGAGGCCACCACCGTATAGGGATCGGCCAGCGTCGAGGCCGTGATCAGTCCGGTGAAGGTCGAGGCGTTCATCGTATGTTCGGCGTGCAGGACCAGGCAGGTGTCCAGGGTGTCGGCGACGATGCGTTCCGGCACCCGATCGGAGAGCATGTAGAGAAAATTCTGGCAGAAGTCCAGGTCATCGCGCGGCGCAATGGGATCGTCTCCGCGACGGATGCGGGCATGGGCCGCGATGATCGTCGGCAGTTTCGCGACCAACCGGATGGCCGACCAATAGTTATTCTCGATGTCCTTGACGTTCCGTCCCGGATAGAACATGCCCAGCGCCGCCACGGCGGCCTGCAGGGCATCCATGGGATGTCCCTGCTCGGGCAGGCATTTGAGCAGGTCCACAATCTTGAACTTGAGCCGGCGGTGATGGGTAATGTCCTCGACGAACTGGGCCAGTTCGTGCTGATTGGGCAGGCGGCCGGAGAAGAGGAGGGATGCGGTTTCGAGGAAGGAGGACTTGCCGCAGAGTTCTTCGATCCGGATGCCCCGGTATTCGAGGATGCCGCGCTCCCCGTCCACGTCGCTGATGGCGGACTTGGCGGCGGGCACTCCGGCGAGGCCAGGCATGAAATCATGCGGCATGCAACACCTTCCTCAGCGCGCGCAGCGTGCGCCTTCATGTGAATTCTAGGGGGCAATTGAGGGGAGGTCAAGCAAAGCCTCTCCCCTACGGACAGGAGATGCGCTATACTACTGACATAGAGCTATGACGGTTCGTCTGCTTCTCATAGTCGGCCTGCTAACATGGGCGGAGGGTTCCGCGTGGCCGCAGTCGTCGCAGCCGGGGGATAACGCGCCCCTTGCCTTTGCCGTCGTGACCAAGACCCCGAAGGACCGCGCGAAGGTGCAGGCGCGCGTGTTCGCGGAAGGCAAGGTCGAGGACAGCGTGCTGCTCGTGCCGGATCACATTGTCGGAAACCCGGTCTGGCGGACGCTGGAGGTCTGCCATTCGTTGCGAATGGGGGCCGTTAAGACCCCGGAGGGGTACAAGCTGGAATCGGTCCGGGTGATTGATTCCAGCATGCTGCCCTTCGAATTGCAGGGCGTTGCGGGGGATTGCCTGATCAGGAAGGCCCTCGACGTGGCGCCGATGGCGGATTGAAGAAGTGGTCAGTCTTCAGTGACCAGTTCTCAGTTTAAAGCTGAGGACTGAAAACTGAGAACCGCTTTGACTACGCCGCGCAATTGGGACAGACCGTCGGTTCCGGCTCGCCTGCCGCCTCCTCGGCGGTCAGCGGGAAGAACTGATCGCATTGCCGGCAGGGACGGATTTCAAAAAACCCCACCCCCTTCTCGTCTATTTCCGTCGGCAGCAGCAGTTCCAACGGGTCATACCCCAGCACCACTCCGTCCGTGAATTTCACCAGTGCCAGCCGTTCATTGAAGACTTGGAAGATCGCTTCCTGGCCTTTTCGCTCGGGAATATGACCGACGACGAACACCGGCTGGCCCTTGCGTTTCGTCCGCAGGTCCTTCAGCACCCTCTGGGATGAGGTGGCAACGGAGAAATTCCCGCTTGAACTGGTTCCGGCTGTCGGCATAGGCTTGCTCCGCGATCGTGCTGATCATCTATCATGTGCCGAAAAACCCGGTCAAGATGCCGCAGGGAAGGAACCCATGAGCGCCAAGATTACCATCTACCAGAAACCGACCTGCTCCACCTGTCGTGAGACTGTAAAACTGGTCCAGGCCAGCGGACAGCCGTTCACGGCCGTCAATTATTATGAACAGCCGTTCACCAAGGCGCTCCTCAGTGGATTGCTCAAAAAGGCCGGCCTCTCCGCCCGGGACATTCTCAGGACCAAGGAAGACATCTATAAGGAGCTTCGGCTGGGAACAAAGCAGGTCTCGGAGGATGAACTGATCAGCCTGATGCTCAAGCACCCCGACCTGATCCAGCGGCCGCTGGTGGAGAAAGGTGGAACCGTTATCCTCGCGCGGCCTGCGGAGACGGTGAAAAGACTGCTCTAGGCGGGATGGGCGACTTTCACGGCCCCCTTCTTGTGATCCACGCTGACGGAGACCTTTCCTTCCAATACTTGCAAGAGTAACTCCCCTGCCAGTTTTCGACGCCATCCGGAGAGGATCGGGAGGTCGAGCTTCTCGCGCTGGTGCTTGGCCTCGACGAGTGCTTGCAGATCGGAGGAGGTCGCCAGCAGCGTGGGCGCGATGTGTTCTTCATTGGCGCGGGCCTTGAGGACGGCTTGCAGAAGATCCACCAGCCCGGCCGATTCCGGCTCCGGCCGCTTGGGCGTTGCCACGGCCGGCCATTCGGACGGCGGGACCGCCAGGCCGCGCTGAATGACCGCCAGGATCGCGTCTCCCCGCTTGTCCACTTCGTTGCCGTGGAGGCCGCGGACCCCCCGCATCGCCTCCACCGTCGGCGGTGGCCGGCGGGCCAGTTCAACCAGGACTTCATCGCGGATGATGCGCCCGCGCGGCACGTTCCGGCGCTGCGCCTCCTCGTCGCGCCAGGCGGCCAATTCGCGGAGGACGGCGGCCTGCTTCGGCTTCAGGTTGTCCCAGCCTCGAATGCGCTGGTAGCGTTCGCGCGGATCCCTGGCCGTCGTGCCGAGCACCGTCCGCAGGCGGTCGAATTCCTCCCCCACCCACTCCATCCGTCCGAGGGAGTGCAACCGCTTGAGGAGGTGATCGTGGATGGCGAAGAGGTACTGGACGTCCTCGAAGGCGTACGCCAGTTGATCCGGCGTGAGCGGCCGCTGGCTCCAGTTGGTGAAGGTGTGCGCTTTTTCGAGCTTCTGGCCGCTGACTTTTTGCACGAGCTGGCTGTAGGCCACCTGCATCCCGTAGCCCACCATCGAGGCGGCCATCTGGGTGTCGAAGAAGGGCGTCGGAATCTGTCCCGTGTGTCCGGCCAGCAGCTCCAAGTCCTGGCGCCCGGCATGGAAGATTTTCTCGATCTTCGGATTCGCCAGGATCTCGCCCAGCCCGTCCAGCGTGCCCAGCGCCGGCACGTCCACCACGGCGCAGGTGTCGCCGACGGCGACCTGGAGCAATTCCAGGCGCGGGGTGAACCGGTCTTCTCCGATGAATTCGGTGTCCAGCCCGACCCGGTGCGTGCTGCGCATCTGGTCGCAAAGGGTGGCGAAGCTGTCGCGATCGCGAATGTACCAGCCGTGGGGGACGGGTGTCGTCACGGTCATTATTCGGAGGGGCTGTAGCTGCCGCGTCGGCCGGTTTGCGGATCCGTGTTGCTCAGGCTCAGGTACTCCTTCAACAACTGGTAGGAATCGAGGATTTTGCGCAATTGTGGCTCGGAGCTGCGGTCGCCCTTGCGGGAATCGGGATGAAATTGCTTCGCCTTCTCGCGGAAGGCTTTCGTGACCGCCGACATCGAGCTGCCGAATTCCAACCCGAGTGCTTCATAGGCTTCGCCCGCCGTATTCACCTCGCCCGGCTGGCCCGGCATCGCCCCGCCTCCCCCGCTGGCGGCCTTGAAGAAGTCGGTCAGGTTGATCTTGCGCCGCCGCCGGCGCGGCCGCTCCCGCACTTCGCTGTCGAGTTCGTCGTAGCGATCCTCGAGAAATTCCAGCCGGGCCTCCAATCGCTGGGCGCTCGTGAGGTCGCCGACCAGCGAGAGCTCGCCCTCGATGGTCTGCAGGGAATGCTCGATCTCCGCGAACCCCTGCTCGATGCGGAAGTAGCTGTCCACCCGGTCCTGCATCATCGTGTCCATGGCCACGTCGAGGCTGTCGTCCGACTTGGCTTTAAGCTCGGCGATACGGCGGATCATGCCGACGCGATACTTGCCGAGTTTTCTGAAATCAAAGGGCATACGCGCGCCTCGGGTCGTGCGCGCATTTTAGCATACCCGGACCGGATTGCCCGGAAGAAAAGGGCCGTGTTACACTCCGCCCCGTTTTGTGTCGTGGATGCTCACTTTACACGGGGGTTGATTTATGTGGCGTGTTGTTCCGGTTCTCATCCTGCTGACAGCGTTCGTTCCGCTCGCGGGCCATGCCGTCGAGCCGTCCGGGTACGGCCAGGCGGGCGGCGAGTACGACATCAAGATTCCGCGCGTGCCGGCCGCCGAACTGGCCGAGGCGAAGGCGCTCAAATCGCCGTTCGAGCCGACGCCGGACATCCTGAAAGAGGGCAAGGAGATATTCCTCGGCCGCGGCACCTGCTTCCAGTGTCACGGGCCGGAGGGCAAGGGCGACGGCGGGGCGGCGAAGGTGCTGCCGATCCAGCCCCGCAACTTTACGAACCCCAAATTCAACAAGGTGCGCACGCCGGGCGAAATGATGTGGGTGTTGAAAAACGGCAGCATGGGACAGTCCGGGCGGGTGCCGGGTACGGGCATGCTTCCGATCGTCGGGCAGTTCCTCAGCGAGGAGGACGGCTGGAAGGTGCTCCTGTACGAAAGGAGTTTGGGAGAGGCGAAGTAATCAGGAGTCAGTGTTCGGTGCTCCGTTGAAGGCTTTCCAAGACTGAAGACTGATGACCGTGAACTTAGAACCTCACCGACGCGCCACGCCCGTCGCGCGGGCGGCGTCCGCGACCGCCTGCGCCACGCGCGGCACCACCTGCTTGTCGAACAGGCTGGGAATGATGTAGTCGTCGGCCAGCGTATCGTCCGGGATGATACCGGCGATCGCCCGGGCCGCCGCCATCTTCATCTCGTCGTTGATGTCGCGGGCCTCCGCGTCGAGGGCGCCCCGGAACATGCCGGGAAACGCCAGCGCGTTGTTGATCTGATTGGGATAGTCCGACCGTCCCGTCGCAAAGATGCGGATCCGCCCGATCGCCAGTTCCGGGACGATCTCCGGGTCCGGGTTGGCCATGGCGAACACGATGCGATCGGGCGCCATCAAATCCAAATCCTCCGGTTTTAGGACATTGGCGGCGGAGAGGCCGATGAAGACGTCGGCCCCCTTGAGCGCATCCTGGAGCGTGCCCATGGCCCCGTCGCGTTTGATGCAGGCCAGCAGGTTGTCGCGGGAGGCGACCAGGCGTTCCGGTGATTCGGACAGGACAATCCCCAACCGGCTGCAGCCGATAATCTGCCGCGCGCCGGCCGTGATGAGCATGCGGGTGCAGGTCAGGCCGGCCGCCCCCAGCCCGTTCATGACGATGCGGACCCCTTCGATCGGCTTGCCGACCACCTTGAGCGCGTTCATCAGGCCGGCCAGGAGGACGACGGCCGTGCCATGCTGGTCGTCGTGCATGACCGGAATATCAAGCGACGCTTTCAGTCTCCGTTCGATCTCGAAGCAACGCGGGGCGCTGATGTCTTCGAGATTGATGCCGCCGAAGCCCGGGGCAATGGCCTGGACCGCCCGGACGATGCCGTCGGTGTCCTGGGTATTCAGACAGATCGGCCAGGCCTCGATGCCGGCCAGTTCCTTGAAGAGCATGGCCTTGCCCTCCATGACCGGCAGCGCCGCTTCCGGCCCGAGGTTCCCGAGGCCGAGGACAGCGGAGCCGTCCGTGACGATGGCCACGGCGTTGCCTTTCGTCGTGTACAGGCGCGCCTTGGACTTGTCCTTCGCGATCGCTTCCGACACGCGCCCGACGCCCGGTGTGTAGACGAGGGACAGGACGCTGCGGGAGGTCAGGGCCAGCTTGTTCCGAATGCCGATCTTGCCGCCCTCGTGGACCTGGAAGACGCGGTCCGGGGCCGGCAGGACTCGGACGTGCGGGAGGGATTGCAGTCGCGCGACAGTCCGGGTCCCGTCCGTTTCATTCTGCACTTCGAAGGTAATGTCACGGACGATCTGTTCCGCATCGGCCGTGACCATGTCCACGGCGCCGAGATTCGCGCCCTCCTCCGCGAGCGCCGCGGCGACCTGGGCAAAGACTCCAGGTCGATTATCGAGCGCGACCCGGACGGTCATCTTGAAGCTGGCGGGGGACGCGGAATCACTCATTGCAAGGCACCTCGTAATCATCAATATTATCACACAGTTTACAAATCCAGCCTAGGGGGCTCCCTTGCGTGGTCCCACCGAAGCCACTCTGTTGACTTTTCAGCCGGGTTTCGATTAGGGTACCACCCCGCAAGAGGGAATTATCCCTTTGGCGGGCGATCACATTTTAAGGAGGGGTCCGATGAAGAAGCTGTTGAGCGCGATGATGATGGCAATGTTCCTGGTCAGCGTCACCGGCGTCGCGTTTGCCGACGAAAAGGCTGGCGACCACAAGGACATGAAGTCGGAGAAGGCGGAGAAGAAGGCGGAGAAGAAGGAAAAGAAGAAGTAAGCACCCCTCCTCTTTTCTCGTTGAGCATCGGCCCGCGCTCGTGGTAGAGCAGCGGGCCGATGTGTTTTCTATACAAAGGAGGTGTCACGATGATGCGTGGTGTGATGACTGCACTGGCCCTGCTCGTGAGTGTTTCGTTCGGCTCGGCTACGTTCGCGGATGAGCCCCCGGCTGCCCCGGCTCCGGCCGCTCCCGCCGCCTCGGACATGAAGGAAGGCGGGGCGATGGACGCGGGGAAGGAAGGCAAGGGCGACAAGGGCAAGGGCAAGAAGAAGGGGCACGAGAAGAAGGCGGAGAAGATGGCGGAGAAAGAGGCGAAGAAAGCCGAGAAAATGGAGAAGAAGGCTGAGAAAATGGAGAAGAAGGGCAAGAAGAAGTAACCGCTCCCCCATCGTGATGATGACGATCAGCCCACCGCCCATCCCGGGTGGTGGGCTGATCTGTTTTTGCAGGTTGACCGTCCTTTTCTGCAGGTGGTAGCCTGCCGCCATGTCTGAGCGCGCGGCCGAACGCTCCCCCAACCGACTCATCCATGAAACCAGCCCCTATCTGCTCCAGCATGCCCATAACCCGGTGGACTGGCATCCCTGGGGGCGGGAGGCCCTGACCAAGTCACGGGAATCCAATAAGCCCATCCTCCTGTCCATCGGCTACTCGGCCTGCCACTGGTGTCACGTCATGGAGCGCGAATCGTTTGAGAACGAGCAGATCGCCGCGCTCATGAACGAACATTTCGTCTGCGTCAAGGTGGACCGCGAGGAGCGTCCCGACCTCGATGAAATTTACATGCAGGCGACCCTGGCGATGAACAATGGCCAGGGAGGCTGGCCGATGACGGTGTTCCTGACGCCGGAGCAGGAGCCGATCTTCGCCGGCACGTACTTCCCCCCGGCCGACCGCTGGGGACGTCCCGGGTTCGCCTCCGTGCTCAACAAGGTGGCCGAGGTCTGGCGGAAAGACCCGGACGGCTTGCGGCGGCAGGCGGGCGATCTGACGAAACAGTTGAAACAGTCCATGCAGGTGGCCTCGCCCGTCTCCGTCGGTGAGACGGAGCTCGACGCGGCCGCGGGCCAGTATGCCGACGAATTCGACGCGCAGTTCGGCGGGTTCGGCCAGGCGCCGAAGTTCCCGCCCGCCACCGGCCTGTCGTTCCTGTTGCGCCAGCACCACCGGACCGGCGAGGCCCATGCGCTCACGATGGTGACCAAGACCCTCGATGCCATGGCGGCCGGCGGGATGTACGACCATGTCGGCGGCGGGTTCGCCCGCTATTCGACCGACGAACGCTGGCTGGTGCCCCATTTCGAGAAAATGCTCTACGACAATGCCCTGCTCGCGCGGACCTACACCGAGGCCTGGCAGGTCACGGGAAACCAGGACTATCGCAGGGTCGCGACGGAAACCCTGGACTATATCCTCCGGGAGATGACCTCGCAGGAAGGCGGGTTCTATTCGGCCACCGACGCGGATTCCGAGGGTGTCGAGGGCAAGTTTTTTGTCTGGACGCCGGAGGAGATCCGGGCGGCGGTCCCGGACGAGGACGACGCCAAACGCTTCTGCGCCTATTACGACATCACGCCGGGCGGCAATTGGGAGCACAAGAGCATTCCCAACACACCTGAGCCGCTCGACGCGGTCGCCGCCCATCTGAAGATTTCACCGAAGGAACTGCGCGAGACCATCGCCCGCGTCAAGCCGCTCGTCTACGCGGCGCGCGCGAAGCGGATCCCCCCGGGGCTGGACGACAAGATCCTGACCGCCTGGAACGGCATGATGATCAGCGCCATGGCGGAAGGGGCGCGCGTGTTCGGCGACAGCCGGTACCTGGAGGCGGCGGGAGAGGCCGCGGATTTTCTCCTGCGCGCCATGAAGCGTCCCGATCAGGGGCTCTACCGGACTTATCGCGCCGGCAAGGCGCACCTGGATGCCTGCCTGGAAGACTATGCCTACCTGGCCGAGGGGCTGATTGATCTCTACGAGGCCGGCGCGCATGAAGGCTACCTGGATGAGGCGGTCCGGCTGGCCGAGCGCATCCTGGCCGATTTCTCCGACGTGCAGCAGGGCGGATTCTTCACCACCTCCAAAGACCACGAGTCGCTGATCCTCAGAAGCCGCGAAGGGCCGGATGGCGCCACCCCAAGCGGCAACGCCGTGGCGGCCTCGGTGCTGGCCCGGCTGTCGTTCCACTTTGCCCGGGAGGATTTTCGCGAGGCGGCCGCCAATGCCATCCGCGTGTATGGGAGGCAGATTACGCGGTATCCCCGTGCCTTCGCCAAGAGCCTGTGCGTCGTGGATTTGCTGCTGCGCGGGCCGGTTGAGCTGGCTTTTCTCGGCAGTCCGGCTGAAGCCGGTTTCGAGGCGCTGCGAGCCGAGGTCAACCGGCGGTACCTGCCCAACCGCATCATTGCGCACCACGACCCGCAAGGGCCGGACCCGGACCATCCGCTGACCAAGGGCAAAACGCTCGTGAAGGGAAAGGCCGCGCTCTATATCTGCCGCAATTTTTCCTGCCAGGCCCCGATCACCGAGCCGGCGCAGATTGACGCGGCGCTTGCCGAACAGCGGCAGACCGGTTCGTCCACCCCGCTTGAAGCTGCGAGGCTTGCGGGGGCCGCGACGGCCGGTGGAACCGCCGCCTATGCATCACGCATGCTCGCCCTTCGGGGAACCGCCGTTCAACATGGCTATACGGCGCTGGGCTCCACCGGCCTCACCACGAGCAAGCTGGGATTCGGCGGGTACCGGACCGGAACGGACGAAGCCGCCCACCGCCAGGCGCTGGTCGATGCGCTCGGAGCCGGGTGCAATCTGATCGATACCTCCACCAATTACATGGATGGCGACAGCGAAAAACTGGTGGGGTCGGTGCTTGCCGAGCTCATCAAGAAGGGCGAGCTGAAGCGCGAGGAAGTCATCGTGATCTCCAAGGCCGGGTACGTGCAGGGACAGAACCTCAAACGGGCGGAGGCCCGCGAGAAGGCCGGCACGCCCTACCCCGAGATGGTCAAGTACGGCGACGGTATCTGGCATTGCCTCCACCCGGAATTTCTCGCGGACCAGTTGGATCTCTCGCTGAGCCGGCTCGGGCTGCAGACGCTGGACGTCCTGCTGCTTCACAATGCCGAATACTTCCTCTCGGATGCCGCGCATCGTGGTCAGAAAGATCTCCCCGCCCTGCGCAAGGAACTCTACCGGCGTTTGCAAGGTGCCTTCGAATACCTGGAACGTCAGGTGGCGGAGGGACGGCTGCGATATTACGGCGTGTCCTCCAACACCTCCACCGCGGAGCCGGACGATCCGGAAGCGACGTCTCTCTCGAAAATGCTGGAGGCGGCGCAGTCGGCCGCGGCCGCGGTGAAGAGCCGTGCCTGCCACTTCCGTGTCCTGCAATGCCCCATGAATCTCTTCGAATCCGGCGCGGCGCTCACCCCGAACACGGGTCCGGATGGAACACAGACCCTGCTGGAGTACGCGCAGGCGGAGGGAATCGCCGTGCTCGTGAACCGTCCGTTGAATGCGATGCCGTCAAAACACGGGGGCATGGTCAGATTGGCCGAGATGCCGGTCGAAGACACGGGCGTAACGTTCGAGGCGCAGCGCGACGCCGTGGCACGGCTCGAGGACGACTATCGCCGGGATCTGGCCCCGCATATCCAATGGTCCGGCCAGGGCATGTCGCCGCAGGACTATTTCAGGTGGGCGGAGGAACTCGCGCGTCTCCGGCCGCGCGTGCAGAGCTTTGAGCATTGGGATCAAATCGAGGACCAGATGATCGCCCCGCATCTCAGCCAGGTGCTCCAGGCGCTCACCAGGCACTTCAACCAGGCCCATGCACAACAGTGGCAGCAGTGGCAGGCCCGCTACCTGCCCCAGTTGCTGCTGCTGTTGAAGGAAATGCGTCGCGAAGCAAGCCTGAAGAGCCGCGAAAAGACGTCGGCGATCTCCAAGACGCTGGAATCGTTCCTCCCGCTGACCAGGCTGGGCGAGCCCCTTTCCCGCAAGGCCCTCTGGGTGCTGGCCTCGACCCCGGGCGTTGCCTGCGTGCTCAATGGCATGCGCACGCCGGCCTACGTCGCGGACTCGATGGCTGTGCTGGGGTGGGAGCCGTTGCCAGAGGCGCCCAGACTGTATGCTGCCATGCGCCAAAACCCTTGATAATAGGCTCCCGCTCATTGTTCCCTATCTTCCGGCCGCAGCCTCCGATTATGAGCTCTATAAGCGGTTGATATTTCAATGAAAATTATTGGCCTTCCTTTCCCACTCGTCTTCTAGTACCTTTCAGTACCCCATTTCAGTTCCAGTGGGAACCCGTCGGTCTCGCACCGGCCAATCGTAAGAAGGGTGTCATGGCAAAGCTCGCGGTGCTCGATATCGGCACCAACTCCATTCATATGGTGCTGGCTGAGGTCGAGCCTGATTTTTCATACAAGATTCTCGACCGCTACAAGGATGTGACCCGTCTCGGAGACGGGACGTTCAAGACCCACCGCCTGCCGGAGGCCGCGATGCGCCGTGGCCTCGACGTGATCAAGACCCAGGTCACGCTGGCCAAGAACAAGGGCTACAAGCGCATCAAGGCCGTGGCGACCAGCGCCGTCCGGGAGGCCAAGAACGGCGGCGAGTTCCTCAAGGCCGTTTCCAAGCAGACGGGCCTGACGGTGCGCGTCGTGACCGGACAGGAAGAGGCGCGCCTGATCTATCTGGGTGTCCGGCATAGCATGGAGCTGTCCGACCAGCCCGCCCTGATCGTGGATATCGGCGGCGGCTCGGTCGAACTGGTGGCTGGAAACCGGGAGGCCATGCTCCAGGGTCAGAGCGTGAAGCTGGGCGCCATCCGCCTGAAAGATCTCTACCTGCATCGCGATCCGCCGGTGGAATCGGTGCTGGCCGAATTGCAGCGGACCATCGACACGGAACTCGACGCGGCCCTGCAGCGCCTCAAGATGAAGGAGTTCCACCAGGTCATCGGCACCTCCGGCATGATCGGCAACCTGACGGAGATCATCCATCTCCGGCGTACCGGCCGGCCCCTGCAGCAGCTCAATCTGGCGACCGTTGATCTGAAGGAGATCGCCCAGACCGAGGAGTTGCTGAAGACCACCTCGCTCAAGGATCGGCTCGGCATCCCGGGCCTGGACCCCAAACGCGCCGACCTCCTGCTTCCCGTCACCATGGTGCTCCGCACGCTGCTGCAGCGCATCGGGCATGACAAACTGACGATCAGCGACAAGGCGATCCGGGAAGGCATCATTTACGATTTCATCCAGCGGCACCAGGAAGGCATCCGCGCCGAGCAGGAAATTCCCAACGTTCGCCGCCGCAACGTCCTGTATCTCGCGGAACGGTGCCGGTATCCCCAGGCCCACTCCCATCACGTCGCCCGGCTCGCGGGGCAGTTGTTCGACCAGACCGCCGCCCTGCACAAGCTTGGCGAGCGCGAACGGGAGTGGCTGGAGTACGCGGCGCTGCTGCACGACATCGGCTACCTGATCAATTCGCGCCAGCACCACAAGCATACCTCCTACCTGATCACCAACAGCGATCTGGACGGCCTGACTGCGGAGGAGATCGAGATCATCGCGAACATCGCGCGTTACCACCGCCGCGCCCTCCCCGACCTGAAGCACAAACCGTACAAGTCGCTCTCGGTGAAGAACCGCCGTTCCGTGCAGAAGCTGAGCGCCTTGCTGCGCATTGCCGACGGCCTCGAC
>JBFGRH010000025.1:0-14117 GCA_041563795.1 Nitrospiraceae bacterium
GCGCAGCATGGACAGAAACGGATCCCGCCGCCCTTCCGGCAAATAGACATAGCCCCCTCGGCTGGCCGGAACGCCGGGCTCCGTGACCGCCGCGTCGCCTTGCGGCTGCGGACCGGAGGAGGTCGCTGCCGGCGACGCGGGAACTTTCGGGGCGGACGGAGACGGAGGCACCGGCGCGGATTGGGCCTCGGCTCGATCCTGCACGAACCAGGTCATCGCGGCAACCGACAGGCACATCACAAGCAGCCCGCGCCAGATCATCATCATGCCCCCGCGCTCCCGCTCCCGCTCCCCTACTTGGCCCCGCCAGCCGGTTTGCTGGCAGCCGGTTTGTCCGGCTCCGGAGGGGCGACAAATGCCGTCAAATCAAACGTGGTCTGAATCACTACACGGTCCTGCTCGAGTTTCGGCTGTCCCATTCTCACCCCTGAGACACTCACGATCCGTGGCAGATTGTTGATCCGGTCAAAAAAGATCGCCGCCGTATGGTAGCCTCCCGCCAGTTCGATGTTGAATGGAAGTCTGACAAAGAGCTTGGAGGCGTCTTCCGACCTTGTTCCCGGCCTCCACAGACGGATCTCCAACCCAAGCCGCACTCCCATATCTGACAGCTGCTTAAGCAGCTGTATCGCTTCCTCCTCCGGAGGAAGGGATTCTTTCTTCTTGACCAGCGCCAATTCCAGCTGCTTGTTGGCGGCGATCAACTCCTCGAGATGTTTTGCCTTGACCGTCAGGGCCTGAATATCGGTGTCCTGCTTGGCGATCTCGCCCTCCAGCGCCTGAATCGCGGTGTTTTTCTCGTCCCAGATCGTGTAATAGAAAATGGCCGGGATTCCCACCATCAGCAGGATCAGGAACAAGACTTTCTGCACGATCGGAATCGTCCGCAGAAACTCAAAACTGATTTCCGGCATCTTCATATCAGCTCTTCAAACTCGCACTTACCCTGAATGAATAGGTCGTCGTCTTGCCTTCCGCGCCGGCGCGCGACTCGGTAAGACGAATATCGCTGAAGTGCTCGGTCCGGCGCAGATTGTTGATAAACTCGACGATGTCGTCCTGGCCCAGCGCCTTCCCCTCCATGTCAACTTGCTTTTCCTTGAGATCCAGCCTGATCAGCCAGAGCTTGAGCGGTTCCATGCTTTGACTGATGTAGTCCATGGTCTGGACCGGACCGCCCCGCTTCTTTTCCAGCTCGTCAATGATCCGTCCCTTGTCCTCCAGCAGCTTCTTCTTCTTCTCGAAGTCTTCAACTTGCTTCACCTGCAGCTGGAGAGCGGCAATTTGTTTTTCCTTGTCCTGTTTCGTCAACTGCTTCGCCTGGATCTCGGCATCCAATTCGCTCGCGTACCAGAAGCAGGCGATCACGACGAGTACGATGACCGCGGCCGCGCCGGCGGCCTCAATCCGGACATCCCACTGTTTCTTGACCCCTTTCGACCTCGGCTCGGGGAGCAGGTTGATACGAATCATCGATCACCCATAAAGCGAATCGCGAGCCCGACTCCCACAGCCGCCTGCGGAGCCACCTCGGCCAGGGCGGTCGGATCAAACCCTCCCAATGTGATGTCCACCTGTCCGAAGGGATTGGCGACTTCAACCGGCACGCCCATGCGTTCCGTCAATTGCTCGGTCAACCCGCTTACCTTTGCGCACCCTCCGCAGAGAATAATCTTGGTCACGTCGGCCGCATCGGTTCCGACGGACTTGAAATAGTCCACGGTACGGGCGATTTCCGAGGCCACCTCGGCATTGATTCCATCGAGAATGCCCTTGACCGTCGTGGTGTCGAGCCCTTCCTTCAGCTTGCCCTGCTGGGCCGCCTCCGCTTCGTCGGCAGTAATGCCCAGGTCCCGCTGGAGCGCCTCGGCATACCGATGCCCGCCAACTGCGATATCCCGCGTAAAGACGGAGAGGTTGCCCCTGAGAATATTCACATTCATGACGCTGGCCCCGACATTGACCAGCGCGGTCAGCTCTTCCGGTTTGGCCTCGTAATTGATGCTGTACATGTTCTCGATCGCAAAGGCGTCCACATCCAGCACCTTGGGGATCAAGCCGGCCCCCCTCGCGATCTCCGTCAGTTCGTTCACCTTGTCCTTCTTTGCCGCGACCAGCAGGACCGCCATCTGTGGCTGCCCATCCTCCGTTGTCTCCTCGGGGTTCAGGATGAACCAGTCCAGGTTCACCTCATTGATGTCGAACGGGATGTATTGCTCCGCAGCCTCCTTGACCTTGGCCTCCATCTGATCGTCAGGGGTCTGGGGGAGGTTGATCTTCTTCACGATCACGGCATGCCCCGACACGGACAGCGCGGCATGCTTCAGCTTCACGCCCTGTTCCTGGATCAACTCCTTGATCACATCGATCACCCGTCCCGCATCCATCACCGTCCCGTCGACGATGACCTCCGGCTCCAGTGGCTTGATCCCAAATTTCTGAAGGATATATTTTCCCTTCAACTCCTTGATCTGCACCAACTTGATGGCCCTGGATCCAATATCAAGCCCCACCAACTGCCGCTTGGCGGCAAACATGGTATCGACGTCCATCGTCGCGAGTTCTTTCAGCGTTGCCACCAGGCCCATCAGATTCATCGTCGACCCTTAGCCGGTCACTGACCGGACTTGCGCGCCCGGATGATTTGCTTGATCTCTTTAATATTCTGAGCGGTGTACAAGCGCCAATTTCTCCAGTCCCTTGACGGGCCTGAGATCAATCCCTCACGCTCCCATCGAAACAGTGTCGCGCGCGAGACATCGAACAGTTCGCACACTTCGATCGTCTTGTACCGCTTTTGCGCAGTGTCCTGCAGGCTCTTCATATCACAAAGCCTTCAATGCACAATCAATTTCAGAAAACACTTTTTCCAAATTATTGCGGCTAAGTATAGTCAATATATTCTCACTGTCAAGCAAACACGATTATGCGCAAATCGCCAAACACCGCATGGATAGAGGGGAAAACAGGTTTCAGGACTCGGGAATCTATATATAGACGGTCGGACGTGTACCGGAGCTATACCTAGTGGAAGAATGGCTCTGTTCGCAGTCTGCTACGTCGCCCCACTGGCCGGAGCAGACCGGCAGCGGGTGCGCGCCGGCGCGAGCACTGTCTGGGAGCGAAGGGCCGCACGAGGAGGTCCGTAGGCCGCGAACCGGTCCTGCGACGATCAAAAAAATTGTTTTCGCTGGCTGGCGGAGGGAATATTGACTTCCGAACGGTATTTCGCCACCGTGCGACGGGCGATGATAATGTGATGATTCTGCAGCCGTGCGGCGATTTCCTCGTCCTTGAGCGGGCGGCGGGGATCCTCGTCCGCGATCATCTTCTTGATCATCTCACGAACCGTCACCGATGAGAGCGCATCCTGGTTGTGGTCGGTCCGCTGGAGCGCCGTGTTAAAAAAGAACTTCAGCTCCAGCATCCCCTGGGGACAATACATGTACTTGTTGGCCGTCACCCGGCTGATCGTCGATTCATGCATCCCGATATCGTCCGCGACCTGCTTGAGCACCAGCGGTTTCAAGTGCTGGACGCCCTGCTCAAAGAAGGGCTCCTGAAATTTCACAATGCTGCGGACCACCTTCAGGATGGTCTTGTTCCGTTGCTCGAGGCTTCGGATCAACCACTGCGCCCCGCGGTGCTTCTCCTCCATATAGACCTTGGCGGCATCCGTATCATCCTTCAGGCTGCCCGCCATCATCTGCTTGTAGTACGGGCTGATCCGCAGACGCGGCAGCCCGTCATCATTCAGGAGGACCGTCCACTCCCCTTCGTTCTTGACGACAAACACATCCGGCACGATGGCAAAGTTGTTGGCGGAGAAATACGGACGCCCGGGCTTCGGCTCCAGCCCTTCGTTGAAATGCATGGCGTCGACCACCGCGTCCACCGTCGTGTCCAGCGCTTTTGCCACGCGTGCGTACTGCTTCTTCTCCACATCCTTTAAATGAAACCGCACGATGGATTCCACGAGCGAGCCCTTCAGCGACCCGGACCGTTTGGACGTCGGACCGGTCGCGGTGCGATCCAGAAAACCCAGCTGGATCAATAGGCACTCCTGAAGGTCCCGCGCCCCCACACCAGCCGGATCAAGCGACTGCACCTGTCGCAAGACCGACTCCACCAACTCGACCGGCTCCTTCAAGTCGGCTGCAATGTCGTCGATCGGCGTGCGCAAATATCCATCATCATCGATATTGCCGATGAGGGCCCTGGCAATCGTTTTTTCGGTCCCCGATATCTCCACGAGGGCCAATTGCCACAAGAGATGGTCTTCGAGTGACGTGGGCTTGGTCAGCGTCTGTTCATAGGAAGGGAGTTCGTCCTGGCTTGCGGCGGAGGATTGCCGTCCGCCGGCTATACGATCATTGTCAAAGTAGTCGTCCCAGCTTCCCTGGGATATCTCATCGGGTCGTTCGGCATCTTCCGGCTTGCTCCCCTCGGACGACTCCTGTTCCCTGGTGTCTGCCCCGGACTGTTGAACCGGCTCTCCTGCCTGCGCCTCCTCCGCTTCCTGCTCCTCGACATCCACGTCGGTTTGCACTTCCTCCAGCAGGGGGTTTTCCATCAAGTGCTGCGAAAGCGTTTGCTGCAACTCCAGGCGGGACAGCTGCAGCAGCTTGATGGCTTGCTGCAACTGCGGCGTCATGATGAGTTTTTGACTGAGTCGAAGATCCAGTCGCAGCTTCATACCGTGCCCGTTTCACTCCCAGGACGTGTCCTCACAGCTTGAACCGCTCACCCAGGTAAATGGCGCGCGCCGTCGCGCTGTTGACGATGACACTGGGCGCTCCGGATTCCAGGATGCTGCCTTCATTGATGATGTAGGCCCGATCCGTGATCGACAGGGTTTCCTGGACATTGTGGTCGGTGATCAGGATCCCGATCTGCTTGTCCTTCAGCCGGATGATGATCTGCTGAATATCGGCGACCGCGATCGGATCAATGCCCGCGAACGGCTCGTCGAGCAGCAAGAACTTCGGCTGCATGACCAGCGCCCGCGTGATCTCCAGTCGGCGGCGCTCCCCACCGGACAGCGCGTAGGCCTTGCTCGCGCGGAGGTGAGTCAGGTCCAGTTCCTTGAGCAACAGCTCCGCGCGCTCGGCCCGCTCCTGCTGGGAGAGCGGCATCATTTCGAGAATCGCCACGATATTGTCCTCAACCGAGAGCCGCCGGAACACGGAGGATTCTTGCGGCAGGTACCCGATGCCATGCCGCGCCCGCTTGTACATCGGAAGATCGGTGATGGCCTTCCCGTCCAGCAGGATCGAGCCTGCATCCGGCTGGCACAGCCCGACCATCATGTCGAAGATCGTCGTCTTCCCGGCTCCGTTCGGACCCAGCAGCCCGACGATCTCACCCGCCCGCACCTCGACGCTGACGTTCTTGACGACCGTCCGGCCCTTGAAGCTCTTGGTCAATCCGGCGGCCTGAAACCGCCGTCCGTTCGATGTCATGCCAGCAATCTTGCCGCCCCGCCACGCGATTACTGCGCGCACACGGCAGGCGCATGCCCTCCTGTTTCCGGTTCAATCATGACTCGGGATCCCCCCTCGACAATGGTTCGGTCATCGTCCAAGAACATCACGATTTTCTTCCCGGAGACACAGGTCCCGTGCTGCCAGGCCACCGGATTGCCCGTCAGGGTGATTTTTCTCTCGTCTTCATTATAGACCGCCTTGCGGCTCGTCGCCCGTCCGTCGGCCTTCTCGATCCTGACCTGTCCGGTCGCTTCGATGATGCTCACCGTCCGGTTTGAGATCGTCGGAAGCTCCTCTGAACCTTTCCGGGGGAGCTTCGGCGCGGTCTCGGCCGACTTGGAATCGGGAGGCCTCAGGAACACCACCATTACATCAGAATGGACGACCAGCACACCCTTCTTGAGAACGACGTTCCCTTCAAAAATCGCCTTGTTTTCCTGGTTGCGCATGGTGATCTTGCTGGCCGTAATGTCGGTACGCCCGTTCGCGGCCGGGCCGCCGGCTGACGGGAGGGCCGGATCCGCGGCATGCGCAGTCGCCAGGAGAAGCCCGAGCGCGCAGCCCAGGCTACTGCAGTATTTCCACATGCACATCGTCCAGAATTTGAAATTCTTCGACATCGAGTTTGCCGACAAGCCCCCGCCCCTTCACGTCCAGGCCATTGCCCGAAATCCTCACCGGATCGCTGGTGCTGACCTCGCGACGCGCATCGGTCCAGACGAGGTGATTGGTAAAGATCGTGTAGCCATTCTCCAATTGCACGACAATGTCACCGTCCCGCTTGGTAAGGATGAAGTTCTTCTTGCCCGTGTCGATGGTGCCTTCATCGCTTTCCAATCTCAGTTCCCGGCCTTTCGGGCCATAGAGCGTGACCTCGACCCCTTCCAGCACGGCACGGTCTTCATTGTCGAACAGGCGGGCACGCTCCGCCTGGACCTGCCATTGAACCGATCCTGCCTTGGTTTGGGTGAAGGTAAAATGATCGATGCCGGCGTCGGCTTGCTCAAGCCCACTGGACACCGGCCCTGCCGGTGCCTGCTCTGATTCAACTTGGCTGGTCAGAAGGTAAACAAGGAATATCGCCAGGATCCCACTGATGACGAGGAGCATGCCCCGTATATAACGACCCCACATAAGAGCCCCAAATCAACTGCTTAGATAGGCGAGGGCTGCTGGCACGATAGTAGCATAGGCCTAGGGGCATGTAAACCAGCCCGCACGGAGACCTTGAAGCTGACGGCTGGCAGTTGACGAGACGCCGCTGCGGGCGGGTGAGACGCACTCTTCAGGCGAATGCGCCGACGGGTGCCCAGACCATGACCCAGGCCGGGGCACCGAAATGACTGGCCATACGGTTACGACTTGGGGGTGTCAGCTGCCGTCTTGGCGCCGGCAGATTGGGCCGATTGCTTCGGTTCCGCCACCGCGCCTCTTGCGACCAGCTCAATCGCCACCATCGAGGCTGCATCGCCGACCCGTCTGCGCGTTCTAATCATCCGCGTATACCCACCGTTGCGGTCCCGAAAACGCCCCGCCACATCGCTGAACAGCTTCGACACCACGGCCTTGTCGCGGATAAAACTCAGCGCCTGGCGGCGGGCGCCCAGATCACCCTGCTTGCCCAGCGTAATCATGCGATCCGTGTACCCGCGGATTTCTTTCGCTTTTTGTTCGGTGGTCTCAATCCGCTCACGGTCCAACAAGGACGTGACCAGATTTCTGAACAGCGACCACCGGTGTTTCGATTTCCGACTGAGTTGTCTGCCTTTTTTCGCGTGGCGCACAGGTACCCTCTCCGTTAAGCGTCGCGTTTGGCGCCACCGTCGGACGACGGAAGCGCATCCAGCTTCATCCCGAGGCTCAACCCCATCTCGACCAGAATCTCTTTAATCTCGTTGAGGGATTTCTTGCCGAAGTTCTTCGTCTTCAGCATTTCCATCTCGGTCTTTTGCACCAGGTCGGCGATTGTCTTGATGTTGGCGTTCTTGAGACAATTCGCAGCCCGCACCGACAGCTCCAGCTCGTTGACGCTGCGGAAGAGGTTTTTGTTGATCTCGCGCCGTTCCTCTTCCCGCCGTGCCTCGGGCTTCGCCTCGCCCACCTGGTCGGGATGGATGAAAATATCCAGATGGTCGCGTAAAATGAGCGCGGCGGAGGAGACGGCATCCCGGGGCGTAATGCTCCCATCCGTCCAGACTTCCAGGGTCAGCCGGTCGTAATCCGTGACCCGTCCCACCCGCGCGTTCTCCACATGGAAATTGGCCCGCGAGACCGGGGAGAAAATTGAGTCCACGGGAATGACCCCGATCGGCAATCCCTCTTCCTTGTTCCGCTCCGCCGGCACATACCCGCGCCCCGGCTTCACGACCATTTCCATATCAAGCGTCGCTTCCTTGTCGAGCGTGGCGATGTGCAGGTCCTTGTTCAGCACGGTCACGTCCGCGTCATGCTGGATGTCGGACGCCTTCGCCTCCCCGGGCCCCTTCTTCCGCAGCCGAATCGTCTTGGGCTTGTCGGTGTGCAGCTTGAGTCGCAGGCTCTTGACGTTCAGGACGATGTTCGTCACGTCTTCCGTGACGCCGGGTACGGTCGAAAACTCATGCAGGACGCCCTCGATTTTCACGGTCGTGACGGCCGCACCGGTCAGCGAGGACAGGAGGACGCGCCGCAGGGAATTCCCCACCGTGGTGCCGAATCCGCGTTCAAACGCCTCGGCCATGAAGCGCGCATAGTGTTCGGATGGTATTTCCTTTTCGGTCTCCACCCGCATCGGAATCTGAAAATCTTTCATCGTTTTAATCATGATGTCCTCTTCGCCTTAATCCGTCCTTCGCTATGACCACGACGTGGCCATTCACTATCGCGAGTAGAGCTCCACGACCATCTGCTCGTTGACCGGCAATGCGATCTCGTCCTTCGTGGGCAGGGCCTTGACCGTTCCCTTGAAGGCGTCCCGATCCAGCTCCAGCCAGGCCGGAATGCCGCGCGATTCCACCCCTTCCAGGGAGGACACAATGGCGCCCACTGCCCGGCTGCGTTCCCGCACCTCAATCGCGTCCCCGGCCCTGACATAATAGGCCGGCACATCGGTCTTCCTGCCGTTCACGAGAAAATGCCCGTGATTCACCAATTGTCTCGCCTCCCGCCTGGAACAGGCAAACCCAAGGCGGTACACCACATTATCCAGACGGCACTCCAGCAGCTTGAGCAGATGCTCGCCGGTCACGCCCGTGTGCCGTTCCGCCTTCCCGAAAATGCCGCGGAACTGCCGTTCCTGCAGACCATAGATGCGCTTTAATTTCTGCTTTTCACGCAGCTGGGCACTGTACTCCGACACCCGCTGGCGCCCCTGGCCGTGCTGCCCGGGCGGATAGCTCCGCCGTTCGATGGCACATTTTTCCGTCATGCACCTGGAACCCTTCAGGAACAGTTTTACGCCCTCCCGGCGGCACAACCGACAGACGGGCCCTCGATATTTTGCCATCAGACTCTCCTCCGTTTGGGCGGCCGGCAACCGTTATGGGGAATCGGCGTCACATCACGGATCAGATTGATCCGCAACCCCGCAGCCTGCAGCGACCGAATGGCGGATTCCCGCCCGGATCCAGGGCCGTTGACGTACACGTCGATCTGGCGCATGCCATGTTCCATGGCTTTTCTCGCGGCCATTTCCCCCGCCCGCTGCGCAGCGAACGGCGTGCTCTTTCTGGACCCCTTGAAGCCCTGGTTGCCGGAACTGGTCCACACGATCGCATTGCCGCCCATGTCGGTAATGGTGACGATCGTATTGTTGAACGACGCCTGGACGTGGGCGATTCCGCTCTGGACGACCTTCCGCTCTTTCTTTTTTCCCTTCTTGACGCTCATAAGTCACACGCTCCTGACTGCACGCTGGGTTAGGATGATTTGGGAGCAGCCGCAACCGGCTTCCGCATCGCACCGACGGATTTCTGACGTCCCTTCCTGGTCCTCGCGTTGGTGCGCGTCCGTTGCCCGCGAACCGGCAGCCCCTTGCGGTGCCGAAGCCCGCGGTAGGTCCCGATGTCGACGAGCCGCTTGATGCTCATGGCGACTTCCCGCCGCAAGTCGCCCTCCACCTCGTGGTCCCGATCGATCGCTTCGCGCAGTTTCACGATCTGATCCTCGGTCAAATCCTTCACCCGGATCGCGCCATCCACGCCCGCCCTCTTCAGAATCCCAATGGCCATGGCACGGCCGATTCCAAAGATGTAGGTCAGCCCGATATCCGTCCGCTTCTCTCGTGGTAAATCAATGCCTGCTATGCGAGCCATATGGTCTCCGATCCCTTTCTCGTACCCGCTGTTTGACAGCTACCGACCGTCCGCCCCGCGCGCCTTGTCAGCGGAGCCTCCAGACGCTCGAGGACGATCGACGCCCTGATGGTCACCCCTGCCGCTGCTTGTGGCGCGGGTTGGCGCACAGCACCCGCACGACGCCGCGGCGGCGAACCACCCGGCACTTTGAACAGATTGGCTTGACCGACGATTTCACTTTCATACCATTCCTTCTTGGGCCTTATTTGAACCGATAGGTGATCCGGCCTCTCGTCAGATCGTACGGCGAGAGCTCCACCGTCACCTTGTCACCCGGCAGGATCCGGATGAAATGCATCCGCATCTTGCCCGAAATATGCGCCAGGATGATGTGCCCGTTATCCAATTTCACACGAAACATCGCGTTCGGCAGCGTCTCGGTCACACTGCCCTGCGCTTCGATGACGTCTTCTTTGGACATCCGCCGCCGTTCGTTCCCTAGAGCTTGCTCAAAATGCGCGGCGGACCGCTCGGCTGAATCGCAATCGTGTGTTCAAAATGCGCCGAGAGGCTGCCATCCTTCGTGACGGCGGTCCATTGGTCATCCAGGACCCGCACGTCGCTCTTGCCCATATTCACCATCGGCTCGATCGCCAGCACCATGCCCGTTTGAAGACGGGGACCCTGCCCGGGCTTGCCGTAATTCGGGACCTGCGGCTCCTCGTGGAGCTGCCGCCCGATCCCATGCCCGACAAAATCCGTAACGATCGAGAACCCCGCCGACTCCGCCTGCTCCTGCACTGCGTGGGAGATGTCGGAGAGGCGGTTGCCAACCACCGCCTGCCCGATCCCGGCGTACAGGGCTGCCTCGGTCACGCGCAGCAACTCGGCTGCCTTGGCATCGATCGCTCCGACCGGCACCGTCACCGCCGAATCACCGTAGAAGCCGTCCACGATCGCGCCCAGGTCCATCCCGACGATATCGCCCTCCTTGAGCACCCGCTTGGACGGGATGCCGTGCACAACCTGATCGTTCACGGAAATGCACAAGGTCTTCGGATAACTCCGGTACCCCTTGAAGGCCGGCTTGCCGCCACGGGAGCGGATGAATTCCTCGGCCAGGCGATCCAACTCGTCGGTGGTCACCCCGGGGCGAATATGCTGCCGCAGCAGCTGCAGCGTCTCGGCCACCAGCCGTGACGCCTTGGCCATGACCTCGATTTCCTCTGTCGTCTTGAGAATAATCATGTGAGGCCATTGGCCGCCAAAAGCTCCCCCACGCGCCGCTGAACCTGCTCAACCGTTCCCGAACCATCAATATCGGACAACAGACCACGCTGCCGGTAATAGGCGATCAACGGGGCCGTCTGAGCTTCGTAGACCGCCAGCCGATTCTCGACGGTTTCCCGCGTATCGTCGCTGCGCTGAACCAGTTCACCGCCGCATCGATCACAATGCCCCGCCCGCTTGGGCGGCGCAAACTCCACGTGAAACACCGCCTGGCACTTGGGGCAGCTTCGGCGCCCCGTGAGACGCCTCACGACGTCGTCGCGCGGCACCGACACGTTGATCACCCGGTCAAGCCGGAGTCCCCCGGCCTTGAGCATGCCCGCCAATTCCTCCGCCTGGGCCACGGTTCGCGGAAACCCATCCAGCAGGAATCCGTTCGCACAGGCCGGCTCCGCCAGCTTCTCCTTGACGATCCCGACGACGACCGAGTCGGGAACGAGCTCCCCCCGGTCCATGCACGCCTTCGCCTGCACTCCCAGCGGAGTCTTGCCGCGAACCGCTTCACGGAGAATATCCCCCGTCGAAATCTTGGGGCGTTTATGCTTGGCGGCGACCAGATCCGCCTGCGTTCCCTTCCCGACTCCCGGCGCGCCAAGAAATATCAGCCGCATTCAGAACCCTCAGCCGCTCCGCCCCTTCAACGACCCCGTCTCGAGGAACCCTTCGTAATTGCGCATCAGCATGTGCGATTCAATCTGCTGCGCCGTATCCAACCCCACCCCGATCACGATCAGCAGGGACGTGCCTCCGAAATAGAACGGCACGTTGAGCTTGTAGATCAGAAACTCGGGAATCACGCAGACGATCGCCAGATAGACCGCGCCGACAAAGGTGACACGCGTGAGCACGTTATACACATAATCGGAGGTGCGCTGCCCCGGCCGGATCCCCGGAATAAAGCCGCCGTATTTCTTCATGTTCTCCGCCATGTCCACCGGGTTGAGCACCACCGCCGTATAGAAAAAACAAAAGAATACGATCAGTCCCACGTATAACAGAGTATACAGCACAGACCCGGGCGCCAGTTGTTCACCAATGGCCTGCACCCACGGATACTGGATAAAGCCGGCGATGGTCGCAGGAAACGCGATGATCGACGACGCAAAATTGGGAGGAATCACGCCGGCCGTGTTGATCTTCAACGGGATGTGCGTGCTCTGCCCGCCATAGACCCGCCTGCCCACCACCCGCTTGGCATACTGCACGGGAATCTTCCGTCGGCCGCTTTCCAGGAACACGATGGCCGCCACGACCCCCAGCATCACGACCGTCAGCAGGATCAACAAGGCCAGGCTTAACTGCCCGACGCGGTACAAATCGAACGTCTGGACCACCGCGCTCGGCAGCCGCGCCACAATCCCCGAGAAAATGATCAGCGAGATGCCGTTGCCGATCCCGCGTTCCGTGATCTGTTCGCCCAGCCACATGAGAAACGCGGTGCCGGCCGTCAGGGTGATCACCGTCATGAGGCGGAAGGGCCATCCCCCCGTCATGACAAACTCGCCGCCCTTCATCTGCTCCAGACCGACGGCGATCCCGAATCCCTGGATGAGCGCGATGACGATCGTCCCGTAACGCGTATACTGAATAATCTTCTTGCGTCCCCGCTCGCCCTCCTTGGCCAGCTTCGACAGGTGCGGGATGACCACCGTCAGCAACTGCAGGATAATCGACGCGCTGATGTACGGCATGATGCCCAGCGCAAAAATCGTCAGCCGGGAGAGCGAGCCCCCGGAAAAAATATCCAGGAATCCCAGGAGCGCCCCGCCTTGCTCTTGAAGAAATTTCGATAACGATTCCCCGTTGATGCCCGGCGTCGGGATGTGTGCGCCGACCCGATACACGGCCAGCATGGTCAGCGTGAACAGAATCCGTGTGCGCAGCTCCGGAATTTTGAAGATGTTCTGAAAACTCGTAAGGAGCCGCTCAAACACTGCTGATGACCTCGGCTCGACCGCCGGCCGCCTGAATTTTATCCACCGCGGACTTGCTGAACTTGTGCGCCTGAATCGTGACGGGCCGGCCGATCTCGCCGACACCGAGAATCTTGACCAGCTGCGTCTTCTTCTTGACCAGGCCGGCTTCGGCCAGCACTTGCGGCGTGATCTGGTCGACCGCTCCCAGCACTCCCAGGGACTTCAGGTTGACGATTGCGTACTCGGTGCGAAACGGATACCGGAACCCGTACTTCGGCAGCCGACGGATCAGGGGCATCTGTCCGCCCTCAAAACCCGGCCGCTTTCCGCCTCCGGATCGCGCGAGGATGCCCTTGTGCCCCTTGGTCGCCGTCTTCCCATGACCGGAACCGGGCCCGCGTCCGATGCGTTTCGGATTCTTCTTGGCACCGACCGCCGGCGCCAGCGTGTGTAGTTTCATTGGGCCTTCACTTCCAATAAATAGGAGACTTTTCCGACGAGTCCGCGAACCTGTGGCGTATCCGGCCGGATGACCGTCTGATGGGGCTTTCGGAGACCCAGGCCCTGCAGGACGAGGCGATGCCGGTAGGACGTCCCGATCGGACTCCGCTTGAGTGTGATCGACAGGCTCTTGCCTGGGGTTGCGTTCTTGGCCATGGTCTCTTACCCGACCTTTTCCATCCCGGCGCGCCGAATCCGCACCACCGCTTCGGGATCCCGCAGTTGGCGCAATCCATCCAGTGTGGCCTTGACGGTATTGAAGGGATTGCCGCGACCGAGGGTTTTCGCCACGATGTTGTGCACGCCCGCCAACTCGACCACAGCCCGGACCGCTCCCCCCGCGATAATTCCCGTCCCCGCAGGCGCCGGCTTGAGCATGACGTGCTCCCCGCAGTAGGTCCCATGAACCTCATGCGGAATGGTGTCCCCCTTCAACGGAATCTGGACCAGGTTCTTTTTCGCCTGTTCGACCGCCTTCGAGATGGCCGCCGGCACTTCCGCCGCCTTTCCCTTCCCGATACCGACCCAGCCCAACCCGTCGCCCACGACCACGAGCGCGCAGAAATTGAATCGCTTCCCGCCCTTGACCACTTTGGCCACACGGTTGATAAAGACAACCTTGTCCTTCAGGCTCAGTTCATCCGGGTTGA
>JBFGRH010000026.1:0-14093 GCA_041563795.1 Nitrospiraceae bacterium
CAAGGCGGCGGCCGGCATGGTCATCCGCACGGAAGGTGACGATCTGTTCCAGGCCAGAAAAAAGGCGGTCGAGAAGCACCTCTCCGTGCATCCCCTGGATTGCCCGGTGTGCGACGCGGACGGCCACTGCGAATTGCAGGACATGGCCTTCCAGCACCAGGTCACCACGCTGTCGAACGCCAAGCAGAAGCTGATCCCCGAGGACACGCGGAGCCTCGCGCTCGACTTTAACATGAACCGCTGCATCGCCTGCGGCGAGTGCATCAACATCTGCAAGGACGTGCTGATGATCGATGCGCTCCAGTTCATGAAGAAGGGCGGATTCACCCAGGTGGTGGCGAAGGGCGACACCGCGCTGGAGTGCGAATTCTGCGGCGACTGCCTGGCGGTCTGCCCGGTCGGCGCGATCACGAACAAGTTCTCGAAGTACCTGTACAAGCCCTGGCAGCTCAAGAAGACGACGACGACCTGCAATTACTGCGGCGACGGCTGCCAGCTGTACCTGGAGACCAAGGACAACGAAGTCGTGCGGGTGACCTCGCCCCTGTCCTGGAAGAACAAATGGGGTGACCGGGAGGACACGGCGAAGGGCCACGGCGGCATCTGCGTGCGCGGGCGGTTCGGGTTCCAGTTCATCGACAGCAAGGCGCGGCTCACGCAGCCGCTGGTCCGGAAGGGCCGCCAGTTGGAGGAGTCCCCCTGGATCGAGACCATCGAGACGGTGGTGGGCCGCCTGGCCGACATCAAGTCCAAGTATGGGCCGAACGCCATCGCCGGCCTGATCACGGCCCGCTGCAGCAACGAGGAATTGTACCTGTTCCAGAAGCTGATGCGCGCCGCCGTCGGCACCAACCAGCTCGACAGCAGCGCGCGCTACGGGCACCTCAATTTCGTGCACGCCGTCCAGCACGCCCTGGGGGTGGGGCGGATGACCAACGATACGGTGGATGTGACGAAGGCCAAGGCGATCCTGGTGGTCGGCTCCAACGTGACGGAAACCAACCCCGTCTTCAGCGTGCGGGTGAAGGAAGCGATCCGCGTCTACAAGTCCCAGGTGATTGTGGTGGATTCGGCCAATACGAACCTCGCCAGGCTGGCGTCCCATCCGACGCTGGTCAAGCCCGGCACGGAAGGGCTGTTCGTGAAGGGGCTGGTCAAGTCCGTCCTCGAGCAGGATCTCATCGACACGGACGTGACCGACCGGCATCCGCAGGCCTTTGCCGCGCTCAAGCAGGCGCTGGCGGGACTCTCGCTCGAGGCCGTCGCCTCCGCGACCGGCGTCTCGACCGACCGGATCAACGAAGCCGCGACGGTGTTTGCCGAAGCGCCCCGCTCGGTCGTGATCTGCGGAGAGGGCATCGTCCGCCGCCCCCACGGCCACCGGCACGTCCTGGCCTTGGTCGACCTTCTGTGGGTGACGGGCAAGCTGGGGAAGCCCGGCTGCGGCATCAACACGGTGACCGAGGAAGCCAACGAGCAGGGCGCGGTGGACATGGGCACGTCGCCGGAGTTTCTCCCCGGACAGGTCCCGTTCGACCAGGACGACATGCGCGCGAAATTCTCCAAGGCCTGGAACGCGCCGCTTCCGGACAAGGGGCGCGGGGCGGGGCTCATGGACATTCTCAAGAAGTGCCGGAGCGGGGAGATCAAGGCGCTGTACCTGATCGGCGAGAACCCGCTGGGCACGCTGCCGGCGTCTGCGGAGGTCAAGGCCGCGTTGGAGAAGCTGGAGTTGCTGATCGTCCAGGATCCGTTCATGACGGACTCGGCGCAACTGGCCCACTTCGTGCTGCCGGCCTGCACCTTTGCTGAAAAAGACGGCACGATGACGAGCCAGGACGGCAAGGTCCAGCGCATCCGGCAGACCATGGACCCGATCGGCGAGAGTCTGCCCGACTGGCACATCATGGCGGCCATCGGCAGCGGGCTGGGCTGCGCCTCGATGGAGTACGAATCAGGGCAGGACATCCAGCGCGAGATCATGAAGCTGCTGCCGGGGTACTACAATCTGGGACAGCCGAAAAAGGTGGTGGTGAACCCGGAGAAGTATCTCTCCAACGGATACTCGGCCGATGTCGCCGCGCGCTACCGCGTGGAACAGAAGGCGGCCGACGGGGGCGCGCGGTTCCATCTCACGATGGGCCAATTGCTGTACCATTCGGGCAAGCTGTCCACGCAGGCCTCCGGTCTGCTCCTGTTCGCCTCCACCGCCGGACAATTGCACATGAGCCAGCAGGACATGGAGCGGATGGGCCTCAAGGAAGGCGACCGGGTCCGCGTCTCCTCGAGCAGAGGAGCGGTGGAGTTGACCGCCAAGCCGGACCTGTCCGTGTTGCCGGGCACCTGTTTCTATCCGGAACACTTCAACAACCCGCCGGTCAAGGATCTGATGGGCGTCGAGGTGGATGCCTCCACCGGCGTGCCCTATTTCAAGCAGGCGACGGTCAGCCTCGAGAAAGCGTAGGACGAGCACGCGATGAGCATCGGCGACACGGTGAAAAAGGTCTGGGAGGCGGCCCTCTTCGCGGAAATCTGGACCGCGATGAAGGTCACCTTCAAGCACATGCTGCACAAGCCGATCACGTTCCAGTATCCGCGCGAGCAGCGGGTGATTCCGGACGCGCACCGCGGCGCCCTGGGCCTCCTCCGGTATGACGACGGCAAGGAGCGGTGCGTCGGCTGCGATCTCTGCGAGGCGGCCTGTCCCTCGCACTGCATCAAGGTGATCAGCGAGGAGGACAAATCGCTGCCGCTGCAACGGTACGCGAGCGAGTTTTACATCGACATCACCAAGTGCGTGTTCTGCGGCTATTGCGTGGAGGCCTGCCCGGTCAATGCGCTGGCCATGACGAAGATGTACGAGTTTTCCACGCACGACAAGCGGACCCTCCTGTTCGACAAGAAACGGCTCTATGAAGTCGGCGAACGCCACCTCGAGGACGCGAAAAAGTACCTCTACGCGCATGGGCAGGAGAAGAACGATCAGATGTACCATGACTACCGCTACTTCTTCCCCCAGTCTGTGAAGAAATCCACGCAGCCGCCGCCCAAGCATCTGACCTGATAGGCCACGATGATCCCTCTCTTTTTCGTCTATTTTTCCGTGGTGAGCATCGTGGCCGGGATCCTCACGATCTCGCTGCGCAATCCCGTCCATTGCGGCCTCGCGCTGCTCGCGCTGCTCTTGCATGTCGCCGGGCTCTTCGTCCTGCTCAACGCCGAATTCCTCTTTGCCGTGCAGGTCATCGTGTACGCCGGCGCCATTCTCGTCCTGTACCTGTTCGTCCTGATGCTGCTCAACCTCAAGAGCGACGAGCGGTACCTGCATGCCCGGTACGCGGTCCTGTTGTTCGCGGCCGTGGCGATCTGCGGCGAACTGTTGCTGCTGGTCCTGCGCTCGCCGTTCGGCGGCGCCAAGGGCGACGCGCCGGCCGCGGCGGTGTTGAAGGACGGGGACAGCTACGCGGTCGGGATCAAGATGTTCAGTGAGTACCTGCTGCCGTTTGAAATCGTCGGCGTGTTCCTGCTGGGCGCGATCATCGGGGCGATCGTGCTGGCGAAGACGCCCACGACCGTCGACGCGGAGCAGGAGTGAAGAAGGAATCAGTTGTCGGTGATCAGTTGGTCGGAAACTGATGACTGAATACTGGCAACTGAGAACTCGGGGTGTTTGAAATGGTTCCTCTCAGCGCATATGTGGCCGTGAGCGCGATCCTCTTCGCCACCGGCCTGATCGGCGTCCTGATCCGCCGCAATTTCATCATTGTCCTGATGTCGGTGGAGATCATGCTGAACGCCGCCAACATCAACCTGGTCGCGTTCTCGCACTACCTGGAGTCGATGGCGGGTCAGATCATCGCGCTGTTCGTGATCGCCATCGCCGCGGGCGAGGCGGCGGTGGGGCTGGCCATCATCATCGTGGTCTTCCGCGGCAAGATTTCGACGAATGTCGACGAAATGAACCTATTGAAGTGGTAACGTGATCGACCTCCTGATCCTGCTGATCCCCGTGTTTCCCCTCGTAGCCGTCCTGCTCAACGGATTGCTGGGAAGCCGCTATTCCCACGACATGGCCGGCCGCATCGCCTGCACCTCGGTGGGGCTGTCCTTCGCCGCCGCCCTGGCCGTGTTCGCCAACCAGCTGCAGGCCGGCGGTATACGCGAAGTCGTCGCCTACCGGTGGATCTTCGGCGGCGAGTTGAACATCAACCTCGCCTTCCTGATCGACCCGCTCAGCTGCGTCATGCTGCTGGTCGTCACCGGCGTCGGATTCCTGATCCACCTCTACTCGATCGGCTACATGCACGGCGAAGAGGGCTTCACGCGCTTCTTCACCTACATGAACCTCTTCATGGTCTCGATGCTGTTGCTCGTGATGGGCAACAACTACGTGGTGCTGTTCATCGGCTGGGAGGGCGTCGGGCTCTGCTCCTATCTTCTGATCGGCTACTACTACGACAAGGTGTCGGCCGCCAAGGCCGCGACCAAGGCGTTTGTCGTGAACCGGATCGGCGACGCCGGTTTCCTGCTGGCGATTTTCCTGGTGTTCTACAACTTCCAGACGCTGGACTACACCCAGGTGTTCGCGCGCGCGGGTGAGCTCTCCCCGAACATGGCCACGGCCATCGCGCTCTGCCTGCTGGTCGGGGCGATCGGCAAGTCGGCGCAGCTGCCGCTCTATACCTGGCTGCCGGACGCCATGGAGGGCCCCACGCCGGTCAGCGCGCTCATCCACGCGGCCACGATGGTCACGGCCGGGGTCTATATGATCGTCCGCAACCATGTCATCTACGACCTGTCGCCGGTGGCCATGATGACCGTCGCCGTCGTCGGCGGCACGACGGCGCTCTTCGCCGCCACGATCGGCCTCGTGCAGAACGACATCAAGCGCGTGCTGGCCTATTCAACGGTCAGCCAGCTCGGGTACATGTTCCTGGGGTGCGGGATCGGCGCCTACGCCGCGGCGATTTTCCATCTCATGACCCATGCCTTCTTCAAGGCGCTGCTCTTCCTCTCTGCCGGTTCCGTGATCCACGCGCTGGGCGGGGAGCAGGACATCCGCAAGATGGGCGGGCTAAGCAAGAAAATTCCCTGGACGCACGCGGTGTTCCTGATCGGGACGCTGGCGATCGCGGGCATCTTCCCGCTGGCCGGGTTCTGGAGCAAGGACGAGATCATGGCGCATGCCTTCGTTCACGATCACTACGTCCTCTATGCGATGGCGGCGATCGGCGCCCTGCTCACCTCCTTCTATATGTTCCGCCTCACGTACCTGACCTTCTACGGCCCCGCGCGCATGGATCCCCACACGGCCGAACACGTGCACGAGTCGCCGATGATCATGATCGGCCCGCTGGTCGTGCTGGCGGGGCTGTCCGTGATCGGCGGCTTCCCGGGTGTGCCGCCGGAAAACGGCTGGTTCCACCATTTCCTGCACCCGTCGGTGGCGGCGGGCGCGGCGGAGGAGCACGGCGTGAGTCTCGGCCTGGTGGTCGGCCTGATGGGGGTCGCCACCGTGATCGCGTTGACGGGCTGGGGCGTGGCGCACTACCTCTATCGCGTACGCCCGGAGGCGGCGAACCAGTGGGCGGCCAAGGCGCCCGCAGCCTACACGACCTTGCTCAATAAGTACTACGTGGACGAATTGTACGATCGGCTTTTTGTCGAGTCGACGAAGACGCTGGGCCGGGCGTGGGATTGGTTCGACCGGACGATCATCGACGGCCTCGTGCGCGGTGTGGGCGAGATGACCGAAGGCGGGGCGTGGCTGAGCACGTGGATCGAAAAACACGTCATCTACGCCGGCCTGAACGTCATCGGATATGCCAACCACCTGACGGCGCGCATCTGGCGCAGGCTGCAGAGCGGCATGGTGCACCATTACGCGGCCATCATCGTGGCCGGGCTCTTTATCCTGGTCCATTTGGTCATCGTCTGGTGGACGACGGGCTCGTTCGGGTTCGGAGTGGCCCTGAAATGATGCAGGAACTCACCTACGCATTCCCGATCCTGTCGTGGCTGGTCTTCCTGCCCCTGATCGGCGCGCTCATGATCTGGGTCATGGAGGACCAGGACCTGATCCGCAAGTCCGCGCTCGGCGTGTCCGGGCTTCAACTGGCGTTGGCGGCCCTGGTCTTCAAGGACTTTGTGTCCGAATCCCCGGCCATGCAGTTCACCGAACGGCTGCCGTGGATTCCCGCCCTCGGCATCAACTATCACCTTGCGGTGGACGGCATCAGCGTCCTGTTCGTCGGGCTGACGGCGTTCCTGACGTTCCTCGTCGTGCTCTACTCCTGGGACACGGTCCGTATCCGCATCAAGGAATACTACATCGCCCTCCTGGCCCTCGAGATGACGATCGTCGGGGTCTTCGTGTCGCTCGACCTGATCCTCTTTTTCGTCTTTTGGGAACTGATGCTGATCCCGAGCTATTTCCTCATCAAGCTCTGGGGCGGAGGGGCCGAGCGGCAGTACGCGGCGCTCAAGTACGTGCTCTACACGCTGCTCGGCAGCGTGTTCATGCTGGTCGGGATCGTGCTGCTCAACCTGAACTACCACGAGTGGGCCGTGGCGCACGCCATCCAGCCCGCCTACTCATTCGATTTCCTCGATCTGCTCGCGGTGCCCGTTCCACCGGAGCAACAGTTCCTGATCTTCTGGCTGATCTTCCTCGGACTGGCCTTCAAGGCGCCGATGTTTCCGTTCCACACCTGGCTGCCCGACGCCCTCGTCGAAGGGCCGATCGGCATGTCCGTCGTGCTGGCCGGCCTGAAGCTGGGCACGTACGGGTTCATGCGCTTCAGCCTGCCGCTGCTGCCGGATGCGTCAACCGACGATGGGGTGGTGATCCCGCTCATGACGCTCGCCCTGCTGGGCATTCTCTACGGGGCGATCGTCGCGCTGATCCAGCCGGACTTCCGCCGCCTGCTGGCCTTCAGCAGCGTCAGTCACCTGGGATTCGTCGTGCTGGGCATCTTCGCGCTGAACTTCCAGGGCCTGCAGGGCAGCCTCCTGACGATGATCAACCTGGGCTTCAGCACGGCCGGACTGTTCTTCATCGCAGGGTTCCTCTATGTCCGCCGGCAGAGCACCGATCTCTCGGCCTTCGGCGGCGCCGCCAAGCAGGTCCCGCTCCTGGCGACGTTCCTGCTGATCATCGGACTGGCCTCGATCGGATTGCCCGGCACCAACGGCTTCGTGGGCGAGTTCCTCATTCTCCTGGGCGCGTTCCAGGCCCACTGGCTCATCGGCGTGATCGCGGTGACGGGCGTGATCTTCGGCGCGGCCTATTTCCTCTGGTACTACGAGCGGGCCATGTTCGGGCCGCTGTCGCCGACCCTGCCCCGCACGATCACGGACCTGAACGCGCGCGAGATGATCATCGCCGTGTCCCTGTGCGTCATGATTTTCTGGATCGGGCTGTACCCCTCGCCGTTCCTGCGCATGATGAACGGCTCCATCCAGGCGTTGGAAGACCGGTTGGATCGGGACCCGGGGGCGCCGGGCGCACAGGCGTTGAAGAGGAACTCCATTCCGTCACAAGAAGTCCGGCGTGTCGCGCCGCAGATCCTGCGTCCCATCCCGCACGAAAGGGCACGGTTGTAGATGCTCGACTACGTGCTGCTCATCATCCTGTTCGCGCCCTTCCTCGGGGCCATCGGGCTCATCTTCGTCCCGAACCGGCAGGCGCTCCAGGTCAGGCTCGTGGCGGCGGTCTCCGCCGGGATCAGTTGCCTGGCGTCCTGGATCATGTTCTTCGCCTTCGATCCGGCGCAGGGCGGCTACCAGTTCGTGCAGCGGTACGAGTGGTCCAAGGAGCTGGGCATTGCGTTCTACCTGGGCGTGGACGGCGTCGGCGCGCCGCTGGTCCTGGCGTCCGCGATCCTCCTGTTTGCCGGCATCTTCATTTCCTGGCACATCAAGGACCGCACCAAGGAATTCTACATCTTCCTGTTGATCCTGGCGGCCGCCACGATCGGCGTCTTCATGTCCCTGGATCTCTTCTTCCTGTATTTCTTCTACGAAATGTCCGTGATCCCGATGTACCTGCTGCTCGGCGTCTGGGGAAGCCACACCAAGGGCTACCTCTCCATGACCGACCCGGAGGGGCTGAAGCAGCGCGACTCGGTCGGGTTCATCTTCAACTTTGCCTCGAACAGCAAGGAATACGCGGCGATGAAGCTGACGTTGTTCCTGTCGGCGGGAGCGGTGCTCGCGCTGATGGGAATTCTCTTGATCTACAAGCTGTCGGGCCTCAACACGTTCGACATCGTCGCGCTGAAGCAGCAGGCGCACTTCGAGGGCCCGGTCGGCACGCTGATCTGGCTGCTGATCTTCTTCGGCTTCGCGTCGATCGCGCCGATCTGGCCGCTGCATTCCTGGTCGCCGGTCGGGCACGCGGCGGCCCCGGCGGCCACCAGCATGCTCCACGCGGGCGTGCTGATGAAGCTCGGCCATTTCTCGATCATCCGCATCTGTTACGAAATCATGCCGGACCTCACGCGGCAGTTGATGCCGATCGCGGCGATCCTGTGCATCTTCAGCATCATCTACGGCGGCCTGGTCGCCTACTATGCCAAGGACACCAAGTACGTCATCGGCTACAGCAGTTCGAGCCACATGGGCTACGTGTTCCTCGGGATGGCCGCGCTGGATTACATCAGTTTGAGCGGCGCCATCATCTATATGTTCGCGCACGCGCTCGCGACGGGGATGCTATTCGCCATGGCCGGCTGGGTCTACGACCAGACCCACACGCGCCACATCCCGGACCTGGGCGGGCTCGTCAACCGCATGCCCTTCGTGGCGGGCTGCTTCATCGTGGCCTGCATGGCCTCGATCGGCATGCCGGGGACCGTCAACTTCATCGCCGAGGTCATGATCCTGGTCGGCGCCTGGAACAAGTATCCCTTCCAGGTCATCGTGGCGGTGATCGGCATCGTGCTCACGATGGGCTATCTGTTCCGCATGATGCGCGGACTGTTCTACGGCCCGATGGACGAGCACTACGCCCATGCCCACGATGCCGTCTCGATGGTGGACCGGTTCCCGCTGCTGCTCATGATCGCCTGCAGCATCGGGTTCTTCTTCTTCCCGTTCCACTTCTATGAGGTGGTACGCGCCGGCGTCGACCCGCTGATTGCCCGCATTACCGAGGTCGTGCCCATCACGGGCACTGTACACGAGGGGGCTCAGTTATCGGTGGTCAGCGGTCAGGTGGTAGACGGGGCGAAGCAGGTTCTTCACTGAGTCCTGGGGACTGAAGACTGATAACTGCATGGGTTGTGAATAAGCCATGATCTTCTCATTGACGCTGAGCGCGGCCGATCTCCTGTTGATGCTGCCGGAGCTGTTCCTCACGGTCTGGATGTGCCTCATCCTGATGCTCGACTTTTCGCTGCCGCGCTTCTCGAAGCGGGACCTGGCCTATCTCAGCGTGCTCGGGCTCGCGGCGGTGCTGGCCAACCTCCTCTGGTACGACTGGGCGGGCGTGACGGGCACCCTGTTCAACCACATGTTCGTCCTGGACCGGATGGCCATCTTCTTCAAGATCTTCATCGTCGTCGTCACGATCCTGGTCATCCTGGCCTCGGTGGATTACGTCAAGCGGTTCAGGTTCTTCAAGGGCGAGTACTATTTCCTCGTGCTGATGTCGGCCCTGGGCATGATGTTCATGTCCTCGGCGAACGACCTGCTGTCCATCTTCATCACGCTGGAGTTCTCCACCTTCGGCTTCTACGTCCTGGTCGCCTATTTGCGGGATGACCCGGCGTCCAACGAGGCGGGCATCAAGTTTTTCATCCTGGGCATCTTCGCGGCGGGGTTGCTGGCCTACGGGATCAGCCTGGTCTACGGCGAAACCGGCAAGATCCTCCTGCCGGACATTGCCTCCGCGGCAGCCACGCCCGGGCTGGTGATCGGCTACGTGCTGATCTTCGCCGCGCTCGGGTTCAAGATCGGCGCGGCGCCGTTTCACTCGTGGATTCCGGACACCTATCACGGCGCGCCCACGCCGGTGACCGCGTTTCTCTCCATCGCGCCCAAAGGCGCGGCGTTCGCCATTCTCCTGCGGCTGTTCTTCATCTCGCTGGCGGCCTTCAAGCCGGCCTGGGTCCTGCTGCTGGTTCTCGCCTCCATCCTGTCGATGACCTACGGCAACATCGTGGCCATCGCCCAGAAGAACATCAAGCGGCTGCTCGCCTATTCGGGCATTGCGCAAATCGGCAACGTCCTCATCGGGCTGGCCGCCGGCACCAAGATGGGCAGCGACGCCATCCTCTTCTATTTGCTGACGTACCTCTTCGCGAACCTCGGCGCCTTCGCGATCGTCATCGCCGTGGGCAACCTGATCAACAGCGACGAGATCGAGGATTACAACGGGCTGAACCGCCGGTCGCCCTTTCTGGCCTTCGCGATGCTGGTGTTCCTGCTGTCGCTCGCCGGTGTGCCGCCGCTGGCGGGGTTCGTCGGCAAGCTCTACATCTTTGTCGCCGCGATCAAGGAAGGGCTCTATACGCTGATCATCGTGGGCCTCATCAACGTCGTGATCTCGATGTACTATTACCTGGTCGTGGTCAAGAAGATGTACATCAACGAGCCGGTGGACAATTCGCCGCTGTCGGTCTCGGCCCCCATGAAGGCCGTGGTGTACGCCAGTCTGGCCGGTACGTTGATCCTCGGGATCTACCCGCAGCCGATCATCGACTGGGTGGTGAGGGCGACCCTGATGTACTCCAAGATCGTGGCGCCGGCGATCGCGATCGCTCCCTCCTCAGTCCTTCCGTTCGGCGGTTAATCAGCATTCTCCCGTGTTTCCAACGACTTAGGCGCTCACCAAGGGTGGTATTTTCCCCTCTGTTCGCGGCCACCCTATCAAGGTAAAATCCCCCAGCTTCAGGATGTCTCATTGACGGGAGGTGTCGCATGGCGGAGTCAATCAAGGTCGCGCAGTATTTCAAGATGGCGGTGCCGAACAAGGCGGGGGAGGCGGTGAAAACGCTCGACGCGATCAAGGGCGCGGGCGTGAACCTGCTGGCCTTTTCCGGGTTTCCGCGCGGCCGCGGGGCGCAGATGGATTTCGTGCCGGAGGATCCGGCGCGCTTCAAGGAAGTCGCGAAGTACAACAAGTGGAGGGTGCAGGGACCCAAGTCCTGCTTCGTCGTGCAGGGGGATGACCGGGTCGGCGCCGTGGCCGATGTGTTGGAACGCCTGGTCGATGCCCGGATCAACGTGACGGCGGCGGACGCGATCAGCGCCGGCATGGGGCGGTTCGCGGTCCTGATTTTCGTGAAGCCGGGATCGGTGAAGAAAGCGGCGGCGGCTCTCGGCGCATCCTAGGAAGTGAACACCATGCGACGGATCATTCTCTTGGCGGCCCTGTTTCTTGGTATCGTGGGCCCGGTCTGGGCCGGGCAGAGTTCCGGCCTGGTGGGCACGTGGAGCGGGGACTTCGGCGGCGAGCCGTTTCAGCTGATCCTGAAGGCCGACGGGACCGGCGAGATGGACGGGCCGATCAAGTGGCAGGCGCAGGGGAACAAGCTCGTCATCACCGAGGACGACGGCGCAACGGAGTATCATTTTTCGCTCAAGGGATCGAAGCTGACCGTCTCAGGCGGCGACCTCGAGGCGCCGTTGACGCTGACCCGCACCGGAGCCGCCGGCAAGGCCCCGCCGCCTGCCGCGCAGGCACCGGCCGGGAATGCCTCCGGTTCGACGGCGCAGCGTTTTCTCACCGGACACTACTGGGCCTTCAGCGGCCATAACACGGGGTCCGGGTCCTATTCGCGCGAACAGCGGGCCGCGCTCTGCCGCGACGGCACCTTTTACATGGGCAGTGAAACCGGCAGCTCCGGCGGCTCGGGCACGGCCGGCGTGTCGCATGGCGACAGCGGCCGCTGGACCGCGCAGGGCGACGAAAGGCGCGGAACCTTGACGCTCATGTTCAACGACGGGCGGCGCGAGCAGATCGGGTACGAAACCTCGCTGAACCCCAAGGATCGCAGCGGCTACGGCCCGGCGATGATCTTCGACGGCACGAATTATCAGCGAACAGGCGATGGGAATTGTGGATAAGCGGGAAGTGATCGGTTCTCAGTAATCAGTTTTCAGTGGGTCGCTCCGGAACGGAGAACTGAACGCTGACAACTGAAAACGTGTTGTTGGCGCCACCATGCGTATTGTCGTAGCCGGCGGAACGGGATTCATCGGTCGCGTGCTCTGTGAACGGCTGGCCAATGCCGGCCATACGGTCACGGTGCTGACGCGCGACCCGGAGAAGGCCAGGGCCAGGGTCTATCACGCCGTCAAGCTGGTCTCCTGGCAGGGCTTTCGTGGTCAGTCGGACGAGCTCTCCAAGGCGCTGGATGGAAGCGAGGTGGTCATCAACCTCGCCGGTGCGCCGATCGCCGACGGCCGCTGGACGCCACAGGTCAGGGAACTGCTCCGCAAGAGCCGCGAAGGGACCACCACCGCCATTGTCACAACGCTGGCCAAGCTCAAGGCCCGTCCCGTGTTGCTGATCAACGCCTCGGCCATCGGGTTTTATGGCCCGCGCGGCGAGGAGGAATTAACCGAGGATTCCTCCTCCGGCGACGGGTTCCTGCCCAGCCTCTGCCGCGAGTGGGAGGGGGCGGCCCGCGCCGCCGAACGGCTGGGCGTCCGCGTGGTCACGCCGCGTTTCGGCGTGGTGTTGGGGAAGGATGGCGGCGCGCTGGCAAAGATGCTGCCGATCTTTCGTCTGGGCCTTGGCGGCCCGCTGGGGCATGGCCGGCAATGGATGTCCTGGATTCACCGCGACGATCTGGTCGAGCTCCTGCTGTTCCTCATGGAGCATGCGGTCAGCGGACCGGTCAACGCCACCGCTCCGCATCCCGTCACCAACGAGGAGTTTTCGAAGACCCTGGGGCAAACTCTCGGCAGGCCCGCATTTCTTCGCACCCCCGCGTGTGTGATGAAACTGGCGTTCGGCGACATGGCGGAGGAATTGCTCTTGACCGGCCAGCGGGTCATTCCCCAGAAGGCACAATCCCTCGGGTTCCATTTCAAGTTCCCGTTCCTAGCCGGAGCCCTGAATGACATTCTTCACTAGGATGCTGAAACAGGCCTCCAACTTTGTTCTCGGTCACTCGTCTCCCTGCGACGTACCGAAAAACGTACGTCTCAGTCGCCGAGTTCCCTGCGGCCTCGTTGGAGGACCTGTTTGAGCATCCTTGCCAAGCACCCGTTAAAGATCCCCCTAATGAGGTCTTTGACTCTTCTTGCGTTGACGATTGTGATGGGCTATCTCCCGTCAGTTGTCTCCGCGCAGGAGATGGCCTGGGACCGTCTGACGGAGGGCCTTGACGTGGCGGCCTGGACGCCGGGCGGGGGTTGCGAGAAAGTGCCGGCCCTCTATCTCCTGAGGATCGATCCCGAGCAGTTCCGCTTCGAAGTCCACCACTACCGTTCGGAGGGGCTGGGGGAGCCGCTCACGCTCGACGAGTGGCAGTACCGGACCAAGGCGCCGGTCCTCTTCAATGCCGGGTTCTTCCTGGATGATTTTTCCTATCTGGGGCTGCTGTATAAAGACGGCAAGTCACTCGGCGGCAAGCGGCATGGCCAGTGGCAGGGACTGTTCGTGGCCGAGCCGCTGGCGCCCAACGTCAAGAAGGCACGGGTGCTCGATCTGCGCACCGATTCATTCGACGACGACAGGCCCGCCTATCACGAGGCCGCGCAATCGCTGATGCTGCTCGATCGAAAGGGCACCCCGCGCGTTCGCCGGTCGGGCAAGTCGGCGCAGCAGACCATCGTGGGGGAAGACCGCGAGGGACACATCCTGGTCATCATGTCCAAGGGCACCACTCCCCTGTGGGAGCTGGCCGTCTGTCTGCGGGATCATGTTCAGGGTCTCACGCATGCGATGGCGATGGACGGCGGGGACTCATCCGATCTGCTGATCAGTGGGGAGTTGGCGGGCAGCCGAACCGACGCGGCCTGGCAGCCGCTCGTGGACGGGAAGGGACAGAGCCACATTCCATTGCCGACGGTGATCGGGGTGTTTCCGAGGCGACCGAACTAAGCCCTGCTCCTGGAGTCTGGGGAAGCGAAAGATA
>JBFGRH010000027.1:0-14085 GCA_041563795.1 Nitrospiraceae bacterium
CGCCGTCATCCAGAACACGACCATGTTCACCGTCACCATCTTGGCCGCGAAGGCCAGCGTGGGCGTATAGGCCCAGGGGGAGGCATCGGGCATGAGCTCGTGGACGTGCCAGGCCAGGCGGCCCGACGAGCGGATGTACCCCATCAGTCCCATGACCCAGGTGAACGACGCAGCCTGGCCGAACAGCGTGACCATGCCGCGGACGGACATTTTTCCCCACACGACCGGCCCGTGCACGGGGGCACCTTGCAGCATCGCGCGATTGATGAGCAACCCGACCGCCACCACCGTGAGCGTCGTGAAGGCCTGCGGCGAGGACAGCCCCACGCGCACGCTGGCCGGCACGTAGAACCCATACACGGACAGCCAGATGATGTGCGCCATGCCCGCCCCGAACAGCACCGTCAGCGCGAGGTTGCCCTTCTGCGCCCACGAGGCCACGATCGTGCGGTTCGCGCGGCGATAGAACATGTAGCTCAAGGCCGTCAGGCAGATCATCACGTTCACCGCGCCGTTCTTGGCCGACATCACTCCGTAGTTGCCGACCACCGGATGCTGCGCGCCACCCATGGCCTTCACCTCGCCCGCCGTCATCATGACCGTATGGGGCGTCAGCCAGACGAAGAGACAGCCCGTGAGCCCCAGGACCAGGTACTTGTACGCCTGCTCGTAACGCTGGCCCCCCCGCAGCCGTCCCATGCTTTGCCACAGATAGTAGTTGATGCCCAGGAACAGCACGCCGATGAGCAGCGCCTGGACGACAAACAGCCACGTCAGCAACCCGCCCATCATCGTCACGCCCATGCTCTGCCGGAACGCGTACACCGACCGCATCAGCCAGTAGCCCGCAAAGGGCATCGGCAACAGCGCGATGACCGTGACGATCAGGAACACGGCCCCCACCCAGTCGTAATAGGCGCGCTCCTCCTCGGACTTGCTGGTCAAGAACCGGTAGGACGCGTAGGCCAGCACCACGGCCCCGCCGGACATGATGTCGGCCAGGAACCGGTGGACGTTGAGCGGGTTCCAGAGCGCGGTGTGCATGAGGTGCCAGACGTTGCCCAGGAAGCGGCCCTGCGCATCCACGCCGGCGGGCGACATCATGAAGGCCACCCAGCTGTTCGCCAGGAACAGCAGCAGCGCGCCGAAGACGTTGCACAGGACACCCAGCGCCGCATGGCACCATTTCATCGCCGGCGTCGTCATGCGGTTCCACGTATAGTAGTAGGCGATCAGGGAGAGGGCTTCCGCGTTGAACACGAAGGCATAGACGGGCATCATGGTCTTGAACGTCCCGCCCATGTATTGCATGAAGCTCGGATAGAACCAGATGAACAGCCCCAGCATCACGCTCCCCACCACGGCCGTCAGGGACATGGCCAGCAACGCGACGCGGAGAAAATCACGGGCGGTTTGATCGTACCGCAACGACGCGGATCGATCGCGCGTGACAAGGCCGGCGAACTCCAGAATTACGCAGAAAATGGGCAGTGCCAGCACGAAGCCGCCGAAGTAGGTGTGCTGCTGGGTGACAAACCAGGTAATCGTGCGGTTGTCCAGCGACCCGTACCGGGGATAGGTCGAGACATCGCCGACCGGCGCCGACGGACCGCTGGGGACTCCCGGCGTCTGGTAGTAGACGTCGGTCTCGGCTTCCCCTGTGGCGCCAGGATCGCCCCCGGCCACGGTCGCGACGCCGAACGGAACCACGAGCAGCACCAGCGCCAATGCCAGCGCCGCCCATGCCATCGTTGGTGAAATCACGCGACTCATCGTCCGTTCAACTCTGCTTTCCCGCGGTGACCGTCGGGGGCGGCATCCCGGCCATCGCCTCCGGCGGCGGACCGCCGTGCCCGAGCGTCTTCTGTTTCGACAGAATACCCATCACGAACGGGCAACGCAACAGGGATGGCGGGACAATCTGGCGCAACTGATTTTCAACCTGCCGGCGATGTCCCAGGTAATGGCAATAGGCCGTCATCATGCCGGCGACGCCGCCCGCAATCGCACCCCGCGCCAGGGTGCCGCTCACGTCGGTGTGCATCACAAAGAATACCAGCCCCGCCCATGAGAGATAATACGTGGCGGCAAAGGCAAGGCCGGGCCACCACCAGTACCGAAACAGTTCCATCCAGCCGCCCGGGCCCATGAAAGCCTTCCATCCGCCCGGCCGCTGTTCACCCGCCAAATAGGCCCACACAGCCAGACTGCCGGCGCACAGGGTCACCAGCATCAACTGAGCCAATCCCGTTGCGGCCAGGCTATGCATGGCGCCCAGCCCGATCGCCGCCGCCGCACAGCCGGCGGCCGGAAGCACGCCCCACGTGACCAGCCGGATGGGGTGCGAGGCGATGGCATCTCGAAAACTTGCTCCATCCGGAAAGGTCACGACCGGCTCGCCCTGGCGTTGCAGCCTGCGGACATGCCCGATCTCGAAGGCATCCCGCGCCACCGACGTACAGGCAATGATGATGGCCATCATCGCCGGTCCGTCCGGATGCAGAAGAAAATCGTAATTGACGAGGATTTTCAGCAGGGCCAGGACCATCAGCGACAACTGGACGCCGTAGGCGAACCCGATCCATCCGGTGAGCCATGCCAACCGGCGCAGACCGTCTTCACGCCAGAGTTGGCCACAGGATACCTGCCGGGCCATCCGATAGGACCAGGCCGCGGTCGCCGCCGACACCAGCCCGCTGACGGCCAGCAACGCGACAGCATCTGAAAGCGGCAGGACCAGCTTCGCCAGCCGATAGATGCCAAAGGCGACCAGCCCGGGAACCAGCATCACGAGCCGCTTGCGCGTGCGGACCGATTCTTCCGTCACCGCCAGCGCCAGCGAGGGGAGCACGCGCAAGGCCATCCGATGCAACATCACTCAGCCCTTTGCCGCCATTCCGAAGTACTTGGCTTTCACTTCTTCCATCAGCGCCACCGTCACTCTCGCCTCGCCCCGCTCCAGCGCCGTCCGTTCCAGTTCCACCCTGGCCATGGCGCGGACCATCCCCGGGACCTTGTCCAGTCGCCGTTCGGCTTCGGGATCCCACGTCACAGCCCCGCCGTTGCGGGCCTGGTTCAGCAGGGCAACGGAGATCACCCGCTGTTGTTTTGACCGCGCATAGTCTTCCGCATCATGCCGAACGAGCGGGGCCGCGTAGGGCGGCATGCGGTCCAGCACATGCCGGGCCTCATCGGTCCACATGAGTCGGTCCACGAGCTTGGCCGCCTCCTGCGCCGGTGCCTCCGTGCCCACTTTCCAATGGCAGCCGCAGCACTCAAACCGCACGAGCCAGGCCGGCGCGGCGCCGTCCACCCGCTCCTCGATCCCCTCCGTATGCATCCAGCGGCCGCACCCGCAGGTCAGCATGGGTCAGCCTATTTTCCCGGGAAAGAGAATATAGAGCATCGTGTAGGTCGTGGTACCGGTGACGAACAGCACGCAATAGACGATCATCGTGAACAGGCCCAGCGCCCGGTGCCGTCGCTCACCGTTGGGCCAGATGCGCTGAATCGCCATTTCCACGGCAAAGACGATCCCGATCAGGATCACGAACCCCAAATAGACCTCCAGCTTGCGCACGGAAAAGCCGGCCGTCGCCGTGCGCCAGAGGAACATCCCGATGAGCACCGCCGCGATGCCGCCGAAAATTTTCCCGACTTTCCCCCAGGAGGTCTGCAGCAACTCATCCTTCAGGATTCGCCTCCCCTCGACGATGGCCTGAGAGCGGAACCCCAGCACGATCATGTAGACCGCCATGACGATGCCGATGATGACCAGACAAATATGCAGCGTGAGCAGCGGGATGAAGACGTGATCGTAGAGGTCCTGCGACCCGCCGAAGCCTTCCTTCCCCTCAAACGCCAACACGCCCAGTGACCGGAACAGATAATAGCTCGTGAAGAAGGCCAGCATGGCGATCATGCCGCTCAGCATGAGCCAATGGTGCGCATGACCCTTCCGCTGACGGGCCTGCACCCAGCCGATCACAAACAAGGCCGTAAACACGGTGGCCATGAGCTGGCTGAGATCCGCACCCATGGTCGCGTGCGTGCCCAGGAATCCCGGCTCTTTTAGCAGTTCAGACATCTTTCGCTGGTCCCTCGTATTTCGTCGTTCGTATTTCGCAGGCGCTACTTCAGATACGCTTCACGCATTACGCTTTCGTTCCCTGCACCACAGCCGTCCGCTCGAGCTCGGTCACCCCGCCGAAGCCTGCCTCCGTCATCCACCGCATGGCATCCGCGGTGCGATAGCAGCGGCCCTTTTCCGTGTTCACGAGAATATGCACCGCGAAGGCCGTGGTCCAGGCCGGGCCGGTTCCCGCTTCGTCGAGAAACCGGTCTTTGATCACCAACCGGCCGCCGGGGTTCACATGGCCATGCACCCGCCTCACCAGCGCGGCGTTGGCCTGGTCGTCCTGGTAGTGCAGCACGTCCGACATCAGCACGAAATCATACGAGCCGCCGAGCGAATCCTGGTTGAAATTGCCCGGCTTGAGCGCGATGCGATCCTCGAGCCCCGCCTGCTTGACGGTGGACTCGGTCAGCCGCAGTGTTTGCGGCAGATCGAAGACCGTCGCTTTCAAACCAGGATACACCATGCAAAACGCGATGGCGTTGGTACCGGCGCCACCACCCAGGTCCAGCATCGTCATGGCTTCACCCAGGGCCAGCCGCGTGGCCAGCGCCGGCCCGCTCTGCTCGCCGATCCGGTGCAGCACCGACAGGACGTTGGCGCCCAGTTCCGGGTCGGTTTCAAACACGTGGCGCGTCACCGGCGAGCGGCCGGTCTTGACGGCCTCTTCCAATTTGCCCCAGTTGTTCCACTCCGCATCATGGAGGATCAGCAGGTGGCCGATGTACTTGGGAGACGTTTTTACCAGGTGGGCCTGGGCCACCGGCGTATTACGGAACCGGTCCCCGTCCTTGGTCAGTATCCCGGTCGCCACGAGCGCGTTCAGGAGCAGCTCCAGGACCCGCTCATCAGCCCCGATCCGTTGCGCGACCTCACCCGCCGTTTTTGGCTTCGCGTCGATCGCGGAGAACAGATCCAGCTTGACGGCCGTCAAGAGGATTTTCGTTTCCCAGTAATAGCCCAGCTGGAAGATTTCAGCGAGTGACAGTTCGCGTGGCACGGATGTCCTCGAAAAATAAGGGCCTTTTGCCAATCCCGGGATCGTTTACGCCGCATCTTACCTAGAGGACGGCTGCAAAGGCAACTGACACCCCACAGGCGACACAAAAAAAGGGGCAGTGGCCGAATGGCCACTGCCCCCTCCACAAATACGCCCTGGTCGACTAGTCCTTGAGCTGTTGCTTGACTTCGGCCTTACCGCCCTCGGGGACCGTGACTTCGATTTCCATCGGCTTCCCCTTGTCGACGAACGGATGCCAGACCACCACTTTGTGCTTGCCGGCCGGCACATTCTTGATCTCGAAGGAGCCGTCCTTGCCCGCGACCGCATAGTGCGGGTTGGTGACCGGCAGGAAGAACGACTGCATGAACTCATGCTGGTCGCACTGCAACCGGAGCATGGAGTTCTTCTTCCGCATGATCGCCGGCTTGTCGAGGGAGGAGCCCTTTTCCGCGAGCGCGATGTTGAAGATCGTCGAGGAGCTGGCGCCCAGGACTTCGAAGGAGTGGGGATTGTGCAGCACGCCCTTCACCGACTTCGGGTCGTCCGGGTCGCTGTCATGGTTCTCGACGTGGAAATTCTTCATCTTGACCACCACGCCCGTGTACGGCAGGAATTCGCAGAACTCGGCGACCACCTCGGTGCCCTTGTACCCATCGACAAACGCCTTGTCGTCGATGTCGGACACGGCCACGACCGCCCCGAGCAGCCCACCGCCACTGGTATCGATGGTCTTGAGAATCCGCTTGTCCCCCTTCGAAAGTTCCGGCTTGGGGATCTTCGGACAGAATTTCGGGTTCGGGAACTTGGCGAAGGAGAATTCCTTCTCTTCATCCTTCCCGGCGTAGGTCACCTTACCGGTGATCGTCCCGCCTGCAAACGAGGTGAGCGGCATGGCGAGAAATGCCACGGCCACCACAGCAATGATAAATAATGCACCCTTGTTCATGACACTGCCTCCTTGGTGATGGATAGCGAAAGACTCTCTGGACTATAAAATATCGACTTCACAACACGTTTCTCGAACCGTGTGGGGGTCTCAACCGTTTCGGCGGGCCGTCCTGCGCGGTTTTGGAAACAACCATGTATACTGCAATTTTGGGGAAGGTGTCAAGGGCCCCTTTACCCCTCCAAAGGTCCGCCCTTGCCTGCTCCAGCCCTCCCATCCAGCCACCTGATGAGGGCCCCCGCCGCCGTGGCCCTGACGGCTTCATCCTGGTCCCGCAAGGCCTGCTTGAGAACCCCTATCATCTCCTGCCCTTGCTGCGGACGACCGACATGTCCAAGCGAGCGGGCCGCCGCGATGCGCGGCCTCGGCAGGGCATCGCTCAGCAGGGTACGCAGTGCCGCAACGGCCTCCTCCCCATACTTCTCCCCAGTCCTCCCCAGCGCTCGAGCGGCCGAGGCACGAAGGCCGGGGTCCCCCTCCTGGCTGAGTTGGCGAATCACGGTTGCGACCTCTTCAAACGGTCGTCCCAGGCTCAGCAAAGCGGCCGCTGCGGCTGCCCGCACCGCATGGTTCTGATCGGCAAAGAGTTTCTTGATGTCGCTCGCGCGATCACGGGCCCCCAAGGCACTGAGCGCCAGCGCCGCAGAACTGCGCACCGCCGGGACCGGATCAGTCAACAACGATGTCAACGGGACAGTCGCTTCCGGCATCCCCAATTCACCCAGAGACGCGGCGGCTGCGCCCCGAATGGAGGGTTGACGGTCCTTCAGCGCCGCCTGCAAGACCGGCAGTGCCCTGCGGTCCTGGAGTTCGCCCAAGATGCGCACGGCGGCCCCCCGGTCCTCGGGATTCCCCGCCTGAGCCGCCTTGAGCACATCCGAGAACGACTCCTTCCGTCCAAGCATGACCAGCGCGCCGGCCGCCACGGCCCGCACCAGTCCCTGATCATCCTTCAGAGCCGGTTCGACCACCGCGATGGCGGTCCGGTCGCCAGACCGTCCAAGACCCTTCAAGACGTTGGCGCGCACGAACGCGGCCTGGTCGGTCACCGCCTTCCGAAAACGCTCGGATTGCTGTCCGGTTTTCAGCCGCGCAAGCCCCTCCGACACCAGGGCCCGCACGACGCCCGACCCGTCGCTCAAGCCATCCTCAAAATACGGGACTGCTTCGTCGGACTCGATCTCCCTGAGCGCGGTATAGCCGGCGCCGCGCATCTGATCCCGCATGTCTTTCAGCAAGGGCATGATAAATCCGAGCGCCACCTCCCGCAGCAACGGCTTGTCGTCCGGTTTGCCGGATGGCACGAGGCCATCATAGACGGCGAGCGCCTCCAGCGGTTTGCCGGCTTTCGCCAGGGTTCTGACCTTGAGCCGGCGAATGTCGGTTGTATCCTTGTTGCTTTTCTCCAGCACGTCCAGGAGCTGCAGCGCCCGGTCATACTGCTGCTTGTCAAAAGCCGCTCGCGCCTCCTGCAGGGTCTCGGCTCCGGCAGGCCGCGCGGGCCCAACAAATGCGAGGACACAACAGACGGAGACCAGGGAAAGAGTCGGGCGAGGCAAGATTGTGGAAAGAATCACGCGCAGCCAGCAGGGACTACTGTTGAAGTTCGACGAGGGGCTCAATGTGCAGCGTACGGCCGAGCGATTCCAGGCCGAACCGGGGGTTGTCCACCACCTGATGCGACGTGCGGCGGCCAGCGGGCGCTTTCATGGAAAAATCGACCTCAACCGCTCCATCCGGCTTCACGGTAACGATCTCCTCCGACATGGTCCCCACGTAGGGGTGCCAGGCGACCAGGCGATAGCTTCCGGGCGGCACGTTCTCGATCTTGTATGAACCGGATCCATCAGTGATCGCATAGTAGGGATTGGTCACGGCCAGTCCCCAGCTGAGCATGTAGGCATGGAAGCCGCACTGCATGACGAACAGGTTGCGCCCCTTGTTCAGGTGGACGGGTTCCAGCATGGACGGGCCGGGCAGATGCCGGTGCGTCGCACGGATATTCCCCCGTTGATGATGGGCGTTCATGGGCAGAGGCGAGTTCCACAACACCCGTGGTCCCAACTGTAGCGACGTCTCATAGGCCTGGATATCATGCATGACCGGGTCCATGTTGACCACCTCGACCGCATGGCCGTTGCGCACCACGGTCACGAAGGGCTGGAACCGGCAATCGCGGGCTTCGATGCGCGGCACGGAGACGTCAAAGGGGCGTCCCTGCTCCACTCCTTCCAGCGAGACGACGACGTCTTTCAGCCCGCCTGTCTGATCGATGGAAAAATCGTAGAGCAACCGCCATCCGCTGCCGTTGGAAATACGCCCGCAGTATTCAGGATCGGGGAAGGTGACAAGATTGAACCCCTGCGAGGTGGGCACCGGCTGCCCCTCAAGCGTCACACGCCCCGAGATGGACCCACCGTGCTCGACGTCGATGACCCGATAGGCGGAGGCGGGGGCAATCGCCAGAAGGCTCAGCAGCGACAAGCACCCGAGCATCGAGGCGGTTCGTGATGCAGCGCTCATGCGGAGAGAATGCCTCATCGCTAGGACTTTTTCAACTCCAGGGTCGGTTGGATATCCACCGGTTTCCCGAGCGACCCTATCCCAACAAATTTGCATAACAAAAGGGGGGAGCCATGACGGCTCCCCCCATCGTCACGCCACCGCGTCTGAGTTCAGACCGGCCGTCTTACCGTGCTGAGACAGGCACAACCTGCGCTCCCGGCTTGTCCGCTTCGGCCCGCTTCGAGCCGGGCGTCGCGCCGCTCAACGGCAGGAGCGACTGATCACCGGCCGGATGCACCCGCAGATAGCCCCACTGCCCGGATTGGGAGTACGGCAACCGCTGGTTGCTCCAGACGTAGTCGCCCGGCAGGCGGTAGGGACCGCCGGCTGACGGCAGGAACGCGTCGATGGTCTCCGACCCGGAGAACTCCACGACGCTGATCTGATCCGCACCCCGCATGAAGGGCTCGATCGGCCACTCATGCTTCTCGACGCTGAACATCTGGTTCTGTTCGTTGCTCGCGCCGAACACGTGGATCCGGACCGGATCGCCCGCATGCGCCTCGATCAACGGCGTCACCGGATCCTCCGGCTTGTCCGCCGTGCAGGGCTGGAACATCCGGCCCAGCGTGCAGCCCGACTCTTCGCGGAACCGGTACGGCTCCGACCGGTAATTCACGCCGGTCAGCCCCGCCACGTTCTGCACGTAGGGCATGAAGCTGGTGCCGATGATGTTGTCCTCGTCCTGGAAAAACAGGGCCGCATCGCGGTAGTTCGACCGCTGCTCGTAGCCCGGAATGGTCCGATCCACGATCACGTCGGCCACCCACGCATTCTTCATGGACACGTCCGCGCCCGTCTTCGGGTCGCGGTACTGGGCGTTCTTCGGCCCGATAATCAAGGCGCCGAACAACCCGTTGCGCGGGTTCATCATCACGTTGCCCCAGTCCCAGACCAGCGAGGAGATCTCACCCAGGGACGGGTCCGCATAATAGGTGTACGTGCGGCTCTCGCCCGGTGCGATCGTCTGGTCCCCGCCGTTGTTGCCCACGTTCGCGCCCAGCGAATCCTTGGGATCGAACGCCAGGGAAATTGCCGAGAACGAGGCGCGGCTCTTGGCCATCTTGTTCTTCAAATTGACCTTGATGCAGTCTCCCGTGTTGGCCCGCAGGGTCAGCGGCATCGGCTGCGCCCCCGTGGCCACTTTCGAGGCTTCCTCCTCCAGCGCATAGATCTTCGCGTTGGGGTTGGTGATCTGGATCTTCCGCTCGAAGTCCACCTCGATGGTATCAGGCGCCTTCGGGTTGAACTTCATGGACGGATAATCCATCGCCACCACGTTGAACGACTTCACCGGCGCCTCCGCCGGGCAGACCGGCATCGGGGCCGGAATCACGTTCCGGCCGCTGTAGCCGGCCGGCAACTTCTGGAGGTCCGGCTGCTCCTTGTCGAGCACCCGGACGATCCCCCAAGCCCCTTCGGAGAACTTTGACGACCGGCCGTTGAAGTGAATATAGTCGCCGGCCTGGGCACGCGGTCCGCCCGCCTGCGGTACCACGAGGTCGTACCGCTCGGCGATCCCGATGTGAATCGAGTTCTTGCGGTTCGCATCGCCCGCATACCGCTCGGTCAGGAAAGTATGGCCTGAAAGGGTCCAGACCATGCTCTCATTCATGAGCGTGTGCAGCAGCCGGAACACCATCGTGTCGCCCGTGTAGGCGCGCAACAACGGCGTGTACGGATCTCCGTGCACCTTACTGTCGAAAATCCTCGAGGAATCCGGATTTGACACCAGGCGCTGCGCGATCGGTCCGGCGCGGAAATTCAGCCCGCCTCCGGTCGTGTGCGTGCCGCCGTTTAGGAACGGCATCGGTGTCATGTAGATTTTTTCCGGCATCATGAACGACACGGTCTTGCCCGCTTCCAGCGCGACTTCAATCGGCTGTCCGGGTGGGTTGCCCGCCGTCACGATGTTGACCGTATGCGGCACCGTATCGTGTACCTGCACCATCAGTTCGCGGAAGCTGCCGTTCACACCGTGGCCCACCGGTTCGACGGTACGGATATCCGCCACGGGGCCGCTCCTGATTTCCTTGCCGGTCTTCGGGTCGTGATACGTGGACCCGAACGGCTCGGCGATGAAGGTGCCGAAGCCGCCGTGCGGCCACGTGGTGGCGCCGAAGGCATGGTCATGGAAGAACACCGTGCCCACGTCCGCGTCCACCCAGAACCGCTGCCGGACGAACTCCACCGTCACGATGTCGTTCGCCGGATGGTCATGCTTCAATCCCCTGGTCAGCGTGATCGTGTTGCCCTTGATCTCCTTGATCCGGGCGATTTCATTGCCCTTCACGTTATCCGCCCCGACCAGGATTTCCGTGTTGACGTGATACTGGGCCGCATTCTTGACCGAGATGCTCGTGGCCCCCTTCTTCGCCGCGCTCGTCATCACCGTGTTCATCGGCGCCGGCAGGCCCTTCTTGTTCTTCTTCTCCAGCATCGTAAACGGCCGGACCGACTGCTCGTAGGAGAAGCCGGTGATCACGCCGTCGGACGCCTGGTTGTCGAACTGCAGGAAATGCCAGTGCGTGTTGATCTTGGACGCCTGGAAATTCGTGTAATCATCGTCGTCCCACTCGCTGGTGAGCGTCCAATCCACGCAATCGTAAATGTTGCCGCGGACGGTTAACGGGTACTTGAGGTCGTCATTGGCCCTGATCGCCGCCTCCTCTTCGTGGAGCACGAAGATCAAGCCGTTCGGATCCACGACGGCCGGCTCCTTGCCCACGGGTTTGGCCAGCTTGATCGGCAGCTTGATGAAATGGACGTTGTAGTCCTTCCTGCCGGCATTCTCCGGACACAGGCTCCACCGTCCGCTCTCGCCCGGCTTGGCCTGATCGAGGCTCGGCTCGCCGTTCTCATCGCGCGCAATCATCTCCAGCCAGGGCGCACCCACGTGCCGCGGGGCGAACATCACCCGCTTCCCGAAGTGCGGGGTCAGGTGCGGCCACGCCACCTTGCCGGTGCTCGGCTCGAAGGTGATCGGATGCCGCTTGCCCGGATGGGTGGACTTGTACTTGGGATTGACGATCGTGCTTTCCTTCTCGCTCATCGCACGGGTGCCTTCCCAGATCCAGTCCAGCACCGTCGCATCGTAGGAGACGATCTGTCCCTTCTCATCATCCTTGTGGCCTGGCTTGCCCTGTGTCGGCAACTGCATCTCGACCCAGTCCTTGATATTGATCACGGCCGGGTTTGATTTCCAGTTGCTCTTGCCCTTCTCCACGATCTGGAAAGTCTTGCCGAACCAATCCAGCGTCTTGCCGACCAGCTTGTCGGAGGTCACACCCGTCTTGATCCGGCCCTTGCGATCCGGCAGCTCGCGCAGATCCGGCATGACGTCGTTGCGGGCATCACCCACCTGCAACGTGTTGTACACGCGCCAGTAGCCCCACATGCCCGCCACGTAATGGTGCGCGACGTGGCAGTGGAACAGGAAATCGCCCGCCAGCTGCTGGCAGAGGCCCGAGCCGCACTCCGTCTCGAGGTCGAGCGCCTCGGAGGGCCCGATCACTTCGACGTCCACGCGATCGGTCTTGACGCGGACCACCGGGTATTTCACCGGCCCGTTGGTCGCCGTCGCCCACAGGTTCATGTCGTCGATCGCCCGAGGGCTGCGCGGCCAGCGGATGGTGCCGCCGTGCGGGTGGTGCGAATGGAACACTTCGGACCCGCCGTGCACGAGGCGGAACTTGGCCGGATCGCCCATGTACGAGCGGGGAATCGTCGGGGCCGCATCTCCGAACGTGTAGGAGCTATAGCCCATCGACTCGTCTTCGAAGCCGAAATACTCGTGCTGCACGTGCATATTATTGATGCCGAACGGCTCGCTGCGGTAGTTGATGGCACGGCCGCCCGGACGGTAGGCGTCGGTCAGCGGGTCACGCTGCGGGAGGAAATCCCCCTTCTTGTTGACCGGCCGGAACGCCTCATCACCGACCTCGTGATACATCAGCACAAATTCGCGGAAATCCGGGCCGGTTCCGTTCTTGATGATCATCTGCCAGCCGCTCTTGGCCGGCGTCGGATCTCCCGTGCCCAGCGGTTCCAGGTACTCCGAGCCCTTCGGCTCCACCACAAACGTCCCGAACATGCCCAGCACCGTCAGCTCGCGGTCATTGCTGAAACTGTGGAACTGCCGGCCGCCTTCCTGCGTGTTCGGATGGATGTACCATTCCAGTTCTACGGATTTCTTTTCTCCCACGATCGAGTCCGGATTGGTGGTCGTGGCCGGCTTTCCGGTCGCGCTCACGACCATGCTCGAGCCGTGGACATGGAAGCTCACATCTTCGCCGCCCTCGAGCTTGTTCTGGAGCTTGATCTTGACGCAGTCGCCCTGGTTGCCGCGGATGACCAGCGGCTGAATCCACTGGGCCTGCACGCCGGGGATCACCGCCCCCGGATCTTCGTAGCCTTCCTTCTCACGAGCCTCCCGGTTTTTCTTTTCTTCCGCGCGGACCTTCTCGATGTTCTCGGTCAGCACGTACATGTAGCCGGGGTAGAAATCGAGCCACTGGTTGAGCGTAATTTCGACGTTGATCGAAGAGATGTCGTACATCCTGACAGGGGCAGTCGCCGGACAGCGGCCCCCGTGCCCCATGACCGGCTCCTGCCGCGGATCGGAGACGAGCAGCATGTCCTGCCCGCCGGCCCCATACTGGTGCATCATCGACATATTATTGAAGGCGCCGTTCGTGTGCTGTTCCTTGGCGTCCTGCTCCATCTGGCGCATGATGCGATGATGCTGCAGCTCAACCTGGAGGGCCCGCTCCGGACGTCCTTCCATGGCGTCCTCGACAATGGTCTGGCCCTTGAGTTTCTCGGCCCATTCCGGGCTCTGGTGCGTCATCCCCGCCTTGTGGACGTGCGTCTCCGAAGTTTCGGCAGACACCGCCAACGGAAGCATCGCGAATGCTCCGATGGCGAGCCATGCGAACTTCCTGATAATCATGGAGAAAATGGGGTGTAACATGAAACGGCCTCCTTGAGGTGGAAAGATCACAATGATTGAGGGTCGATAGACTATTGGTTACTGGATTGACACTGGCTGGAACAACCCGGCCTGTGGCGTGTAACCGTAAGAATCCTCCAAAACAAATTCAAGAAATATGAAAGATGAACGCCTCTACGATACTCAAGTCACCAAACCATGTCAATCCCCTTTTCCGGCCGATCCCGCGGCGCCATCACCCACTGACATGACGATAAACACCCTACGTCCCTGGCGCCTCAAATACAAAGGGGCAGGGACCTCGTGGATCCCTGCCCCTCTGATTGTTGCTTGACCTAGCTGCTTATTACAGCCAGTTCACGCGCTCGGCCGGCCGAATGTAGATCGGCTCCTCGACCTGGATGCGCGCCACTTCCTTGCCCGACTTGTTGAAGCCCAGCACGGTGTCGTTGTACATCTCGAAGCGCTTGCCGTGGATCTGGGTC
>JBFGRH010000028.1:0-13819 GCA_041563795.1 Nitrospiraceae bacterium
CCCTGGTGGCCAACTTCTGGTCGCTCCCGCTCCAATTTTCGTTCGTGCAGCCGCACCTCGTCCTGGTCCTGAGCGAGTCCCGGGAGGCGGCGCTGGGGCTCATGGCGGGATTCAAGCGCGATTTCATCGTCCTCATGCTGGTCTCCCTCTTGGTGGTGATCCTGCTGAGCCTCAACCAGATCCGGAAGAGCCTGGGACCGCTGGAAAAAATCCGTGAAGGCACGCACCGGATCGCCAGGAAGGATTTCGCAACCCGCGTCGAAGTCGACAGCAAGGATGAATTCGAGGAGGTGGCCGGTTCCTTCAATGCCATGGCCGACCAGCTGGACTGGCAATTCCAGGCCATGACGGCCAGGGCCGATCTCGACCGGAATATCCTCTCGGTGCTCGACGCGGGGAAGATCATCACGACGGTGCTCACCCGCATGCGCGACCTGCTGCCCTGCGACAGCATCAGCATCACCCTCCGTGACGCGAAGGACGGAGACCCGGCCACCCTCCACATGTGGGATGGGACTTCCCTCCAGGGGGTTCGCCGGCAGCCGGTGCAACTGGGGGACCTCGAGCTCAAGTTTTTGAGGGAAAAACCCGACCGGGTCATCACGCTGGACGGGGGGCTGGCGCCCTCGCTCAAGCCGCTCACCGCCTCGGGCATCAAATGCTGCCTCATCCTGCCGATTCTCCTGACGCAGGGATTGCCCGGCCTGATCGCGCTGGGCTATCGCAAGCAGCCCACCCTCGCGCCCGACGTCGCGCTCCAGGCCCGCCAGCTCGCCGACCAGGTGGCCGTGGCCCTGTCGAACGCCTACGAGACTGCCGAGCGCAAACAGGCGGAAGCCTCTCTCCAGGAAAGCAACCGGCAGCTCAAGGAGGCCCTGACGGAACTGGCGGACATGCAGAAGCAGGTCGTCAAGCAGGAGCGGTTGCGCGCACTCGGCCAGATGGCGAGCGGCGTCGCGCACGATTTCAACAACGCCCTGTCCCCGATCCTCGGGTTCAGCTCAATCCTGCTGGAGGATCCCCTCCAGCTCGACGACAAGGACAAGGTGCTGAAGTACCTGAAAGTGATCAATACGGCCGGGAAGGATGCCGCCAACGTGGTCAGCCGTCTGCGTGAATTCTACCGGTCCAGGAACCAGGAGGAAACGTTCCGCCCCTTCGATCTCAATCAGCTGGTGGAGCAGGCCGTCAATTTTACCCAGCCCAAGTGGAAGGACCAGGCCCTGGCCGGCGGCCTCACCGTGCGGGTCCGGACCGAGTTGCAGAAGGTGCCCAACCCGTCCGGCAACGAATCGGAAATCCGCGAGGTCCTGACGAACCTGATTTTCAACGCGGTGGACGCGATGCCCGAAGGCGGGACGATCACCCTCCGGACGTCGATGAAAGACGGCCGGATTGTCCTGGAGGTCAGCGACACCGGCACCGGCATGACCGAGGAAGTCCGCCAGCGGTGCCTCGAGCCGTTCTTCAGCACGAAAGGGGACCGGGGCACCGGATTGGGGCTGGCGATGGTCTATGGTATCATCCAGCGCCACAAGGGCACGATCGACATTCAGAGCGAGTACGGAAAAGGGACGACGTTCGCGATCGGGTTTCCCCTTGATGGGGATCGAAAGTGGGAGGCGGTGCTCGCCGTGGAATCCCAGGCATCCTCCGGACGGCTGCGGGTGCTGGTCGTCGATGACGACCCCTTGACGCTGATGGTCACGTCGGAGTGCCTGCTGTCCGACCATCACCTGGTGGAAACGGCGGTGAACGGCCGCGACGGCCTGCAGAAATTTCAACCGGGCAAGTTCGACCTGGTCATCACCGATCAAGGCATGCCGGAGATGAACGGTCTCCAGTTGGCCGCCGCCCTCAAGCAGATGGCGCCCAAGGTGCCGGTGATGCTGTTGACGGGCTACGGCCAGGCGATGACCGGGGAGGAATCTCCGCCGGCCGTGGACCTGGTCGTAAGCAAACCGATCACGAAGAGCGCGCTCAAGGACGCGATCGCCAAGGTGATGAAGTAGCGGATCGCAGGGTCCCGCGCACCCGCCCGATGGTCTCGCACAGGAAGCCTGAGCATGGATGACAGCCAGCTGAAGAACGCCAAGTTCCTGCTCGTCGACGACGAGCAGTACAATCTCGAATTGCTGGAAACGATCCTGGAGAATGCCGGCTACCAGCAGGTCCGGAGCACGACGGACCCACGGCGGGTGCTGCCCCTCTTCATCGATTACAAGCCGGATATTCTCCTGCTGGATTTCCGGATGCCCGACATGACCGGCCTGGAGGTGATCCGCCAGGTGGTCCCCAGGCTTCCGGAGGGTTCCTTTTTCCCGATCCTGGTCATCACCGGCGAACTGGCCCCCGAGGTCAAGCACGACGTCCTCAAGGAGGGCGCCAAGGACTTCCTGTCGAAGCCGATCGACAAGACGGAAGTCCTGCTGCGCGTCCGCAACCTCCTGACCACCCGGTTCCTCTACCGCCAGCTCGAGAACCATAACGAGCAGCTCGAGGTCACGGTGCGCCGGCGCACCCAGGAGCTGGAGCTCGCGCAGGAGGAGATCGTGGACCGGCTCGGCCGGGCTGCCGAATACCGCGATGACGAGACGGGGCAGCACACCAAGCGGATCGGCCGTTCCGCCGCGATGGTCGCCGAGATCCTCGGCTGGGCCCCGGCCCAGGTGGAACTGATGCGGCGGGCGGCCCCGCTGCACGACATCGGCAAGATCAGCATCCCGGACCGGATCCTCCTCAAGCCGTCGAGGCTTACGGAGGAGGAGTTCGAGCAGATGAAAAAACACGTCACCATCGGGTCCAAGACGCTGACGGGCAGCCGGTCGCCGCTCCTCCAACTGGCCGAGACCATCGCGCTGACGCACCACGAGCGCTGGGACGGGTCGGGGTACCTGAAGCTGACGAAGCAGGAAATCCCGATGGCCGGGCGCATCGTGACGGTGACGGACGTGTTCGACGCCCTGACGCACAAGCGTCCCTACAAGGAAGCCTGGCCCATCGACCGGTCGCGTGAAGAGATGAGCGCCAGGTCCGGCCGCCATTTCGATCCGCAGGTCCTCGAGGCGTTTTTTAGAGTGCTCGACCGCGAGGGCGCGCGCCTGCTCACGTTCGACTGATCTTCCTGCAGGGCGCAGCGCGCGCCATTCCGCCATTCGTCCGCCCAAGCCCGACGAAGCCCGCCCAAGTCCGCCCAAGCCCGATTGACGACTCTTCGCCGGTTGTGTATAAATGAGGCGCCGAATCGTTGGACGCGTCCAATGTCGGTGCCCGATGAAACCACGTGAATTCCATGACGGCGCCGAGGACGGGCTGGAAGCCCTCGAGCCGCTCAACCCCGAAACAATCAAGACCTTTTCCGATCTCCTCGGCGCGATGAGGAAAACCGCGTTCGGCGGGCGCCGCCTGGGCGAGGCCTTCGAGGTCCTCAGCGCGATGGTGGAGGACCCGGACTGCACCGTCGTCATGACGCTCTCCGGCGCCATGACGATCGCCAAGATGGGGCGGATCATCACCACGATGATCGATCGCGGCATGGTCAACGTCATCGTCTCCACCGGCGCCCTGATCGCGCACGGCCTCAGCGAATCGGTCGGCAAGACGCATTACCGGCATGACCCCAACGTCAGCGACGAGGAATTGTTCCAGAAGGGCTACAACCGCGTCTACGACACGCTCGAGATGGAAGCGAACCTGAACTACGTGGAAGACGTCGTGGGACGCACACTCAAGCGGATCAAGTCGGATGAGTCGATGTCGTCGGAACGGCTCACGCGCGAAGTCGGCAAGACGCTGGTGGACGAGTTCGAGGGCGTCGGCATCCTCAAGAGCGCGTACCAGAAAAAAGTCCCGGTCTACATTCCCGCCTTCACGGACTCCGAGATGGGCCTCGACGTGGCGACCTGGGTGATGCGGCAGAATCTCGACCGGGCCCGCAGCGAGGGCAAGGGCGGCGATCTCGGCGTGCTGCGTGCGCTGCACCACCACCGCCCGCCCTTCAACCCGTACCTGGACCTGAACAGCTACACGGACAAACTGCTCTCCGCGAAGAAGCTGGGCATCTTCACCATCGGCGGCGGCGTGCCGCGCAACTGGGCGCAGCAGGTGGCGCCGTACGTGGAGATCGGCAACCTGCGCCTGGGCCTGGACGTCAAGCCCCCGCGCTTCCAGTACTGCGTGCGCATCTGCCCGGAGCCGGACTACTGGGGCGGGCTCAGCGGCTGCACCTACAAGGAAGGCATCTCCTGGGGCAAGTTCATCCCGGAGGACGAAGGCGGCCGGTTTGCCGAAGTGCTCAGCGACGCCACGGTGGTCTGGCCGCTGCTCATGATGGGCCTGCTGGAACGAACGGGCAGGAAACGCACGTCCTCCTGATCGCGCGCTCGCCGCACACGCCATGGAACCCGGTCCGGACATCGCACCGCCCCCTCCGCGCTCCCCTCGCATCCTGCCGTTCGTGATCGGCGCCCTCGTGGTGATCGCGGTGGTGGCCGTCGCGGGCGTCCTGCTGTTCCGGCCCGGGACCTCGGTGATGGAATCGGCGCCGCCGGCCGGGCAGCCCGAGGAGACCGCCGCGTCGACGGAGCGGCTCTGGAAGCCCGACGGCCGGACCCGAGGCAATCCCGACGCGCCGGTCACGCTGATCGAGTATTCCGATTTTACCTGCGGGTACTGCGTGAAATTTTTCCGCGAGACCTGGCCGAGCCTGCAGGAGAAATACGTGAAGACGGGCAAGGTCCGCCTCCTGTACCGCGATTACCCGCGCGATCCCGAGGGCCCGGCCATGACGGCCGCGATCGCGGCGCGGTGCGCCGGGGAGCAGGGACACTATTGGGAGATGCACGACCGGCTCTTCGGCGGACGGATCGAGGTGGACACGCTGTCGGGGTATGCGAAGGCGATCGGACTGGATCAGGCGGCGTTCGCCGCCTGCCTGCGCGACGCGCCGCACCGCGAGGCCATTCTACAGGACAAGGAGGACGGCCAGTTCGTCGGGTTCGTCGGCACGCCGGGGTTCATCCTGCTCCGGACGGACCGGGCGGGGAAGGACAAGCCCATCGGACTGCCGGGCGCCTTTCCGCTCGACGTATTCGAACAGGAAATCGATCAGCTGCTGCAAGCAGCGGAAACGAAAAACAAGGGTTGAATTACGCGGGCGGGGAGCCTATTCTAAAGTTCCGTCCATCAATTCATCATTACGAATAGGAACCCGTTATGTCCGAACGAAATACATTCTGGCCGGTCGAGTGCGAAGCGGGCGAGCCGGACCTCATGGTCTGCATGTCGTGCCTGGGCGAGGTGTTCAAGCGGAAGGTCCCGATGCCGGACTGTCCCGCCTGCCACGGCGTCTCGACCTACGAAGCCTTCACGCTGGAGGCCATCCGCGACTGGGGCACGGAGCAGTTGATCGCGCAGGCCGAGCAGGCCGCCGCGGAAGTCGAAGAGCCGATGCCGTCCGCGCCGGAGCCCGGCGTCGAGCTGTCCGCCGAATAGCCATCACGACAGAGGCCGTTTCCTGTGGGAGCCGCACGACCCTTCCTGATCGGCAACCAGTGGCGCCAGTCGTCGACGACCGCCACGATCCGCAATCCCTATAATGGACAGCCCGTCGCGGACGTGTGTCTGGCCGGCAAGGCCGAGGCGGACGAGGCCATCGCGCGCGCGGTGGAGGCCTGTGCCGCCATGCGGCGCCTGCCGGCCCATGCGCGCGCCGGGGCCCTGCTGAAGATCGCCGGCCGGCTCGCCGAACGGGCGGACGAGATTGCCCGCACGATGACGGCGGAGTCCGGCAAGCCGATCACCGACGCCAAGCGCGAGGTCGGGCGTTCGGTCCAGACCTTCACCGTCGCGGCGGAAGAGGCCAAGCGGATGGCCGGCGACGTCATCCCGATGGATCTTACGCCGGGCATGGACCAGCACCTGAGCCTGGCCCGGCGCTTCCCGATCGGGCCGGTGCTCGGCATCACGCCGTTTAATTTTCCCCTCAATCTGGTCGCGCACAAGGTGGCGCCCTGCCTGGCGGCCGGCAATCCGATGGTGCTCAAGCCCGCGCCGCAGACGCCGCTCACGTCGCTGCTGCTGGCCGAGGTCGTCCTGGAGGCAAAGCTGCCGCCGGGCGCCCTGAGCGTCGTGCCCTGCGAGAACGCCGTCGCCGAGCAGATGGTGACGGACGACCGCTTCAAGGTCGTCAGTTTCACGGGCAGCGCGCCGGTCGGCTGGATGCTGAAGGCCAAGAGCGGCAAGAAACGCGTGCTGCTCGAACTGGGCGGCAACGCGGGCGTGATCGTGGAGCCGGACGCCGACGTGGACCAGGCGGCGGCCCGCTGCGCCGCCGGCGGCTATGCCTACTCGGGCCAGACCTGCATCTCGGTCCAGCGGATTTTTGTGCACGCGTCGGTGTACGACCGGTTCGTCGCGCAGTTGGTCGCGCGCGTCAAGGCGCTGAAGGCCGGCGACCCGGCGGACGAGACGACCGTGATCGGGCCGCTGATCGACGAGGCGGCGGCCAAGCGGGTGGAACAGTGGATCCAGGAGGCGGCCGCGCAGGGCGCCCGCGTGCTGACCGGCGGGAAGCGGACGGGCACGGTCGTCGAGGCGACCGTGCTGGCGGACGTGACGCCGGCGATGAAGGTGTCGTGCCGGGAGGTCTTCGGCCCGGTGGTCACGCTGTCGCGGTACACGGACTTCGCCGCCGCGCTGGCGTCGCTCAACGAGTCCGACTACGGACTGCAGGCGGGCGTCTTCACCCGGGACATCGACCGGATCTTCCGCGCGTACCGCGAGCTGGAGGTGGGGGCGGTGCTGGCGAACGAGATCCCGACCTTCCGCGCCGAGCACATGCCCTACGGCGGCGTGAAGGATTCGGGGCTCGGCCGTGAGGGCATCCGCTACGCGATCGAGGAGATGACCGAACTGAAACTGCTGGTGCTGAACCTGCGCGACGCCTGAGCGGGCGCGCAGCGACATTCCACAGGAAATCTTTCCCCACATGTTGCAGAAATGGCCGTAACTTGATACAAATGCGACCCGATGCAAAGGACTGAGTGACGAGGACTCAGGACTGAGGGTGAAACAGAAACGCCGTCATGGCAATTCACTGCCCAGCACTCGGCCCTCGGCAGTAAGAAGAGGAGACACGATGGTTCCAACGCACATGTTCCTGAGTCGTGGTGTGGGAGTGCACCGCGAGAAGCTGGCGTCGTTCGAGGAAGCGCTGCGCAGCGCGGGCGTCGCCTACTGCAACCTGGTCAGTGTCTCCTCCATCTATCCGCCCAACTGCAAGATCGTGCCGAGAAGCCGCGGCGAGAAAATGCTGAACCCGGGCGAGATCACCCACTGCGTCATGGCCCGTTCGGAGACGAACGAGCGGAACCGGCTGATCTCCGCCTCCATCGGCCTCGCGATCCCCACGGACCGGCGCACCTACGGGTACCTGTCCGAACACCATGCCTACGGCGAAACCGACGAGGAGTCGGGCGAGTACACGGAGGACCTGGCCGCGCAGATGCTCGCCACCACGCTCGGCATCGAGTTCGATTCCAACATTGCGTGGAAGGAGCGCGAGCAGGTGTTCAAGATGGGCGGCAAGATCGTCCGCACGCTCAACATCACCCAGTCCGCGATCGGCAAGGCCAATCGCTGGACGACAGTCGTGGCCCTGGCGGTGTTCATCCCGTTGGAGAACCTCCCCCCCGCGCGCAAGAGGTAAGGGATGGCGGTGCCGGCCGGCTGGCTCGGCCAGGATCGGAATTTTCTCGGCATCGGCGAGCCCTGGTGCAACCCGGCGCAGGCCGGCGTCTACATCCTGCCCGCGCCTTACGAGCACACCTCCAGCTACATTCCCGGGTCGGACAAGGGCCCCTCCGCGATCATCGAAGCCTCGCAGCAGGTCGAACTCTACGACGAAACGCTCGACTCGGAGATTTACCAGGACTGGGGCGGCGTGGCGACCGCCGAGCCGCTCGACCTCACGGGCAAGGTGGACAAGGCGGCGGTGGACGCCATCGAAGGGTTCGTCCGGCCGCACGTGAAGCCGGACCGCCTGGTCGTCACGCTCACCGGCGAGCACACGGGCGCCCTGGGCGCGATTCGCGCCCACGCCCGGCAGTGGCCCGATCTCTGCGTCGTCCAGATCGACGCGCACGGCGACCTGCGCAAGGCCTACCAGGACAACCCCTACAGCCACGCGAGCGTCATGGCCCGCGTCGTGCAGGACGGCCTGCCGCTCGTCCAGGTCGGCATCCGGTCCATCTCGCCGGAGGAAATCAGCACGATCCGCGGCACCAAGACCATCCGGACGTTCTTCGCCGCGCAGATCTGTGATCCCGGCGGCCCCTATAAGGGCCAGGCCGCCCGGTGGGTGCCCGACGTCGTCAAGGCCTGCAAGGGACGCCCGGTCTATCTGACCTTTGATTGCGACGGGCTCGACGCCTCGCTGGTGCCGGCGCTGGGCACGCCGGAGCCGGGCGGGCTCGGCTGGTACGACACGCTGGCGCTCGTCACGGCGCTCGCGAACGGACCGGGCATCATCGGCATGGACATCAGCGAGATCGCGCCGATCGACGGCTTCGCGGCGCCCCAGTTCACCGTGGCGCGGTTGATCTACCGGATCCTCGGCCGCATCCGCGCGGGCCGCACACGCGCGCGCCGCCCCCGGCGGTCACGGTAGCGGTCCGGCTTCCCCGCGCACCCGTTCCGAAATGGCCACACCCAAACTCATCAAACGCGCGGCGCGTTCGACGTCGCCCTCCAAGCCCGCCGGAGGAACGTCCCGCGACACGCCGGGCGCCTGCCGCATCAACAAGTTCTTTACCCAGCAGGGCATCGGGTCGCGGCGCGAAGCCGACCAGTGGATCGAGGCGGGGCGCGTCACGATCAACGGCCGCGTCGCCCAGCTCGGCGACCGGGTGGCGCCCGGCGACACCGTCGCCCGCGACGGCAAGGTGGTCCCGTGGGGCAACCGGTCGGTCTACATCAAGTTCCACAAGCCGCTCGGCGTCACGACCACCTGCGAGCTGGACGTGCCGGACAACATCATTGCCTTCATCGGGCATGCCCAGCGGATTTTTCCCATCGGCCGCCTCGACAAGGATTCCTCGGGCCTGATCCTCCTGACCAACGACGGCGGGATCGTCAACCAGGTCCTGCGCGCCGAGCACGGCCACGAGAAGGAATACCTCGTCCAGGTGGACCGGCCCTTCGACCAGGCCTTTCTCGATCGCCTGGCCGCCGGGGTCGTCATACTCGACAAGAAGACCAAGCCCTGCACCGCGAGCCGGCGCGGGCCGAGGGAATTCCGCCTCATCCTGACCGAGGGCCGGAACCGGCAGATCCGCCGCATGTGCGAGGCGCTCGGCTACCGCGTGACGGCGCTCCACCGCATCCGGGTCATGAACATCACCCTCGAGGGGCTGGCCGTCGGCCAATGGAAGAATCTGTCCGACCGGGAGCGGGAGGACCTGTTCGCCATGCTGCGGCGGTCCGCCGGGGGAGCGGCGACATGACGCGGGCGGGGCTCGCCGCGGGATGGGCCTGCGCCCTGGCGGCCGTGGCCCTGCTCGGTCTCGGCGGATGCCGCACCGTGGAGGGGCTCGCCACCAAGCCCAAGGTGCAATCGGTGGCGGTCGCCGTGGCCGGGTTCGACCTGCGCGCGATCCAGCTGCGATTCGACGTGGAGCTGCTCAATCCCGGCGACGGCGAGCTGCACCTGACGGGGTATGACTACGCGTTGCAGGTCGAAGGGCGGCCCTTCGCGTCCGGCACGTCGGAGGAGGAGGTCACGCTGGCGCCGCACGGCACCGCGCACGTCGTCGTGCCCGTCGTCCTCGCCCTGGCCGACCTCCAGCGCGCGCTGGCGGCGCTGTCTCACCGCGGGGAGGCGACCTACCGCCTGGCCGTCACGCTGCGGATCGGCACGCCGCTCGGATCCTTCCGGTATCCGCTGGCGCACGAAGGGTGTCTGCGGGCCTTTCCCCCCAGCGCGCATCCCTGCCAGTAGAGGGGACGGGCGCTCTTCTTTGCAGCGCCTGTCCCTAGGATTCAATCGAACGAGGTCAGTTTTGGCGAAGGGCGGGGTCCGCGTAATCCGGCTCGACGCGGCGGGGCCTGGGCAGCGCCTCTCCGTTGCCGCTGCCGGGGGCGGGCGATTCGGCGGGGCGGGTCGACGCCGGCGAGCGGCCCATGAACAGATTCAGTAAGGCGATCAACAAGCTGCCCACCACGAGCACGGTGCTGGTCTCTCGCAGCACCTGGGTGCCTTCATCGCGCATGTCCTTGGCGACCTCGGCGACGGTTTCCAGCAGGCGGTCCAGCGCGAGGCTGATTTGGATCATCTTGGGGCCGGCGTTGTCCGCCGCGTGGATCTCCGCCTCGTGCCGCAGGGCGGCGGCTTCCTGGGGCGTGGCCGCAATCCACATCTGCGTCAGGAGTGTCATGGTCTTGCTGGCGGCATGGAAGTAGGCGTCCAGGCTGTCCTTGACGGCCCGCATGTCTATTTCCTCGCTGCGGCCGCTCCGGGAGACGCGCAGGCTGGCGGCGGCGTACCGGTCGATGGAGTGCTGGATGCGGGCGCGCTGCTCCGGCAGCCCTGCCGTGATGCGCTCGAAGTCCTGCCGGCTCGGTGCCTCAACGGCGCGGATGATGGTGTTGCGATAGCGCATCGCGTCCGCCGAAATGTGGGCCAGTTCCGTCGCGCCCAGCGTGTACTCGGCATACATGAGCGTGATGTCCTGATTGACCCGGCCGAGGGCCTGGGCGGCCAGCAGCCCGAGGCCCGCGATCAGAATGCTGACGAGGACCTGTTTCCATGACGGCCTGGGCATCAGGCCGGGCGGACCAAATTTCACGATGCGTGCTCCTTGCTCTGGTTCACGGACTCCCCCCGACACCGTGCAGTCTATCAGATCACCGAAGCGGAGAGAACTAATTCGCCGCCTGCCGTTCCGGAGGAAGCGGCCGGCTCATCCCAGCTGGATCCGCCGGTCCACGTGGGTGCTCAGGGTCGGGTCGTTGGAAACGAAGATGACCGACCAGGGCTCCTCCTTGCTGCAGAGGCGGCGTAGAATGGTGTCCCGCAGGGCCGGATTCATGCTGTGCAGCGTGCCGTCGAGGATCAGGATTTGCGGACGCGTGACGATCGCCCGCGCCACCAGCAGGCGGAGGATCTGGCTGGTGGTGAACTCCTTGCCGCTGCCTTGCACCTGGGTTTGGAGCCCCAGCCGCATGGCATCCACGTCTTCTTCCAGTTCCACGAAACGCAGGGCCCAGCGGAGGTCGTCGTAGGGGACCGGCCGTCCCATCGTGAGGTTTTCCTCCAGCGTGCCCTCGAAGAGCGTGAGCTGCGAGTCCAGGATGAGGCCGCGGCAGGCATTCAGCGACTCCATGTCCAGGTCGCGCACATCCACGCCGTTGTACCGGATGACGCCGCCCGTGGGCGCGTAGAGGCCGGCGAGGACCCGGGCCAGGGACGTCTTGCCGGTTCTCGTCTGGGAGAAGATCACGACTTTTTCGCCGGGGGACACTTCCATGTTGAAATTCTGGAACGCCGGCGGGGTGTTCGGGTAGGCGAACGCCAGGTCCTTGCAGGTCAGGCGGACCCCGAGCACCGTCGGATCCGGCAGGGGCACGGACTGCTTGCCCTGTTCGACGTCCTTCGGCAGCGAGAAGAGCGTGTCGAGCTCGTGCAGGGAGGTGAAGGCGTAATACATCGCGTACATCCGCCGCGCCAGCGTATCCATGTTCACGATCATCGTGCTGACAATGACCTCGGCGGCGACGAACTGACCGAGCGTGATCTGCCCCACCGCCAGCAGCCAGCCCGCCATCGCGAGCAGGCCGCTATGGCCCAGGGCCTGCCAGACCACGGCGCCCTTGTACTGGGTGTCGCTGATAATGTCGGACCGGATCTTCCTGGCGGACACGTAGGACTTGACCAGATCATCGGTCTTCCGCAGGAGCAGGGGCATGCTCGCCGTGGATTTGAAATGCAGGAGGTTGTTGGCGATGTCCTGGAACCAGCCCAGCGTGGCGTAGTTGTGGCGCGCGACCTCCATTGTGATCTTCAGGCTTCCGCGTCCCAACAGGGTGAGGACCAGGGCGAAGCCGCCGACCAGCAGCGTGTTGAAGATGATGAAATAGGGGTGGTACATGACGAGGATGGTCATCCCGACCACCCCGCCGATCATGACGTTGAGGATGTCGACCAGCATGGCAAATAATGCCCGCTGGAGAAACTCGGCCTCGATGAAGGCATTCACGCGCTTGGGCGAAAAGTCCACCTCCCGGAAGCGCGGTATGTGCTGCGTGAGCCCCAGCGCGAGCCGCGTGTAGACCCGGTAGAGGAGCACGTCCACGGCCCGGGACTGCAAGACCTTGAACGTGCCCATGAGCAGGAGCATGACGGCCATGATGCCGGTCAGGGTGACGATCATGATCGGCTGCAGGGCGTAGGCGAAGGTGGTGACGAGCTCCTGGACCGTGAGGGGGACGATGAGGGCGAACACGCCGATGGCCAGCGCGTAGGACACGATGATCGCCAGCATCTTCTTCTCGTGCACGAGGAAGAGGCTCAGGCGGGCGAGGGTCGCCCGCACCAGGTCCTGGGGAATCGGCTGGCTGTCGGATTTCTCTGGGGCCATGGTGCAGTGTCGGGGCACCCTGCCGGGCAGGGTTGCCGTTCAGCGCTCCTCTAATTGTGGAAGGCGCCCTTCGGGCACACGCAAGGCCGTGAACTGGCCGTAGCGTATCAAAGGTCCTCCGAAAAATCTATCAACCGGCCGGATCCATGGGGACTGACACCATCGCTTCTCTGTGTCTGTCTCCAGCCGGGACCAGGGACAGGCACCCCTCGACAGGCTCGGGGAGCCGGTCCCTTTACTTCGCCGCGGGCCGATAGGAAACGGGAAGCACCGACGCCGGCGCCTTGGCCCAGGTGCCGGTCGCCCACTGGTACTGGGCCAGGGCCCGCTGGTAATCCGCCACGGCGCGGATGTACTGGTTCTCCGAGTCCACCGCGTTGCGTTCGCGGAGGTTCACGAAGAGCACGCTCGTGGCGCCGAGGCTGAACCGGAACCGCTCGCCCTCCTCCAGCGTCTTGGCCAGCTGCAGGGATTGCGACGCCGCGTCGATGCGCTGCTTGGCGCGCTCGACGGCGGACAGGGCATTGTCCACGTCCACGATGACCTGCTGCTCGCGGTACCGCAGGGTCAGGACGAGGCGGTCGGCCTTGCCCTGCGCTTCGAGCACCTCGCCGCGGGCCTTGCGCTGGAGAAACGGCAGCTTGAACTCGGCGCCGAACCGGTAACCCAGGCCCAGCACGAATTTTTCCGGGTTGCGCGCCGGCGCGGCCTCGAGGTCGAGGCTGGGCAGGAGGTTGTTCTTGGCCAGCTCCAGGTCGATGTTGTTCAGCTTGGCCTCGACCCCGATCGCCAGGACCTCCGGACGAGCTGCGCGCGCCGCCCGCTTGTCGGCCTTCACGGTCTCCGGCAGGGGCAGCGGCACGGTCTTCGGAAAGTCCGGCACGCGTTCGCCGGCCGGCACGGTCGGCGCGCCCTGTTCCCAGAGGAAGAGGGAGAGCTTGTACTGTTCCTGCTCGACGCCCCGCGTGGCCGCGATGAGGATTTCCCGGCGCCGCTGCACTTCCTGGTTCGCCTCGACGGCGTCGAGCGGCGCGGACAGACCCTTCTTGGCCCGCTCTTCGATCTGCTTGAATCGGTCTTCCGCGACTTTCACGGCCCGCTGCTGCACCTCGGCCAGCTTCCAGGCGGCCACCCATGCCCAGTATTGCGCCGCGGCGGCCAGGAACAGGTCCTGGCGAGTCTGC
>JBFGRH010000029.1:0-13782 GCA_041563795.1 Nitrospiraceae bacterium
GCTCGAGCGACACATGGATATTCGATGCCGCGACGCCCCGCTTGATCAGGATCGGCGAACCCACCCGCATCATGATTTCCGGCCCGCACATCAGGACGACGGTCCTTGCCGGGTCCATCTCCACCTGGTGAAAGAGATCGGTGACGACGCCGACGTGGTAGTGCCACGACTTGCCCGGCTGGTCGCTCGCCAGGTAGACCTGCGTGTCCGGCTGCTTGCGCCAGGCGTCGAACCGCTCCCGGTAGAGCAAATCTTGCGGCGTCTTCACCCCGTGGAGGATGCTCACCCTGCCGTAGGCCTTCCGCCTGCGAAAAATATATTCGATCGCGCCCACCACCGGCGCACAGCCCAGCCCGCCGGTCACGATGACGACGTCCTTGCCCCGGCTCTCCTCCAGCGGCCATCCCCGGCCGAAGGGACCGCGGATGCCGAGCGTATCGCCGGGCCCCAGGCGCGACAACGCACGGGTGACACGCCCGACTACGCGGATCGTGTGATCCAGCAGCTCGGGCTCATCGGGATCGGACACGATCGAGATGGCGATCTCACCCACGCCGAACACGTGCACCATGTTGAACTGCCCGGCGGTGAACCGGAAGCCGCGGCGTCGCTCGGGGTCCGCCAGCTGCACGCGGTAGGTGTCGATGCCCTCCGTCTCGCGTCGTTTCTCCGTAATCGTCCCCGTGTGAATCAGGTAGGGATTCTCAGCCTGGCCGAACGTCATGGGTTGCGCCTGGATGGTCATCGGTCGTTCAGGTCTTCGATTTCGGAGTGAGGAGCGCGGGCAATTCGACCGTGAGGTCGATCCCCACCGGGCACCAGGTGATGCAGCGGCCGCAGCCGGTGCAGCCGGACATGCCGAACTGGTCGATCCAGGACGCCAGCTTGTGCGTCAGCCACATGCGGTACCGGTCCTTGACGGTGGGCCGGATGTTCTTGCCGTGGATGTAGCCGTGTTCCTGCGTGAAACAGGAATCCCAAACCCGCACACGTTCGCTCCGCTGCATTCCCAGATCTGGCGTCTCCTGCTCGGCATGACAGAAGCAGGTCGGGCAGACCATCGTGCAATTGCCGCAGGCCAGGCACCGGGCCGCCACGTCGTCCCAGCGATCGTGGTCATGGGCCTCGTAAAGGGCGGCCGGCAGCCGCGAGGTATCGAGCGTTCTCGTCTGGCTCCGTGCGCAGGCATCGATGCGGGAGCGGGATTCGGCCTGGGCGTCCTCCGTCGCGGGCACCAGCGGCAGTTCCTGCACGATGTCCTGCCCGGCCGGACTGCCCGCCTTGATCAGGAACAGGTCGTCAAGCTCGGTCAGCACGAGATCGAACCCCTCGCGGGCCTCGGGACCGGTGCCGCGCGAGGCGCAAAAACACGTGGCCAGCGCGCGCGTACAATTCACCCCGATAAGCAACAGCGAGTGGCGACGCGCGGCGTAATAGGGATCGGGGTAGGCGTCGCGGAGAAAGATGCGGTCCTGAATGGCCAGCCCCGCCAGGTCGCAGGCCCGCGCGCCGATAAGGGCAATGGGCTCCGTCGGCGGGGGCACCGGCTTGCACGAGGTGGTCTTGCCGGCCCGTTCGATGGTGATGAGCGTTTCGTGGGGTGCGAAGGCGAACCGCTTCGGCGATTCGGGTCCATGCACCACGCCGAAGTACGAGCGGGAACCGGTCTGCTCGAGGCGGTACCGGCCCGGCTCCTGCGTATCCCGCCAGCCCACCGGCAGGTCCGAGGCCTGAAGGAGATCCTCCCACATGACGGCGCCGTCGCGCACGACCGGCCCCACCACGCGGTAGCCCCGCTTGCGCAGCGCATCGAGCAAGGCCGGGAAGGAAGCTCTGGGCAAGGCGAGCGGGGTCACGATGGCGCACCCTCCGGCCGGGATGTGGGGTGCGGCAGTTGTAGCCTGTCCGGTAGACCGGAAACAAGGGGACGGAGGATCCGGCTCATCGCCGCGCTTTCTCGCGCTCCAGCACGGCCACCGTCGTGCGCATCACCGCATCGGGGTTGAGCGACAGGCTGTCGATCCCCTGTCCGACCAGGAACTCCGCGAATTCGGGATAGTCGCTGGGGGCCTGCCCGCAGATGCCGACCTTGCGCCCCTTGGCGTGGGCGGCCTTGATCACGGCCGACACCAGCATCTTGACCGCGTCGTCGCGTTCATCGAACAGGTGCGCGACAATTTCCGAGTCCCGGTCCACGCCCAGCGTCATCTGCGTGAGGTCATTGGAGCCGATGGAGAACCCGTCGAACACGTCGGCGAACCGGTCGGCCAGGAGGGCATTGCTCGGAATTTCGCACATCACATATATTTCGAGCCCCCGCTGGCCGCGCGTCAGGCCGTGTTTCTCCAATTCGGCGATCACGCGGCGCCCCTCCTCGACCGTGCGGCAAAACGGCACCATTAGCTTGACGTTCGTCAGTCCCATCTCGTCGCGGACCTTCGCCATGGCCCGGCACTCCAGCGCGAACCCCTCCTGGTAGCGCGGATCGTAGTAGCGCGAGGCCCCGCGGAAGCCCAGCATCGGGTTCTCTTCGAGGGGCTCGTACGCACGCCCCCCGACCAGGTCGGCATATTCGTTGGACTTGAAATCGCTGAGCCGGACGATCACGTCCTTGGGATAGAACGCCGCCGCGATCATCGCAACGCCCTGCGCGAGCTTGTCCACGAAATAGGCCGCCTTGTCGTCGTAGCCGGCCGTCAGGCGGTCGATCTCCGCCTGCACGGACGGATCGTCGATCCGGTCGTAATGCAGCAGCGCGAGGGGATGGATCTTGATGTAGGTGCTGATGATGAACTCCTCGCGCGCCAGGCCGACGCCGTCGTTCGGGATGAAGGACAGGCCGAAGGCTTCCTCCGGATTGCCGACGTTCAGCATGATTTTCGTCTTCGGCCGCTTGAGCCCCTTCAGGTTCACCCGCTCGATTTCGAACGGCAGCTTGCCCTCGTACACGAAGCCCGTGTCGCCTTCGGCACAGGAAATGGTCACGACCTGGCCGTCCTTCAGCTCGTCGGTGCCGCGCTCGGTCCCCACGATGGCCGCCAGCCCCAGCTCGCGGCTGACGATGGCCGCATGGCAGGTGCGCCCGCCGCGATTCGTAACGATCGCGGAGGCCTTCTTCATGATCGGTTCCCAATCGGGGTCGGTCTTGTCGGTCACGAGCACGTCCCCCTCGCGGAACTCGTCGATCTGGTGCACGCTCTTGATCACGCGCACGGGTCCGCTCGCGATGCGGTCGCCGACGCTGCGGCCCCGCACCAGCACGGTTCCCTTCTGGGTCAGCCGGTAGGTTTCCAGCACGTCCCGCTCCCGCAGCGACTGCACGGTTTCGGGACGCGCCTGCACGATGAAGAGCTCGCCGGTGTGCCCGTCCTTGGCCCATTCCATGTCCATGGGGGTCGGGCGGCCGCGCTTGGCACTGTAATGGTCCTCGATGATGCAGCCCCATTTGGCCAGCGTCAGGATTTCCTCGTCCGTGACGGCGAACCGCGCGCGATCATCCGGCGGCACCGGCACGTTCTTCACCATCTTGCCGCCACCCACGTCGTAGATCAGCTTGAACTCCTTCGTCCCCAGGATCTTCTGCAGGATCGGGCGGTGCCCCTTCATCAGGGTCGGCTTGAAGACGTAGAACTCGTCCGGGTTCACCGATCCCTGCACCACGTTCTCGCCGAGCCCATAGGCCGCGTTGATCAGCACCGCGTCCCTGAAGCCGGACTCCGTATCGATGGAGAACATCACGCCCGAGGAGGCCAGGTCGGACCGCACCATGAGTTGCACGCCGATCGACAGGGCAATCTTGAAGTGGCCGAAGCCCTTGTCCGTGCGGTAGGAGATGGCCCGGTCCGTGAACAGCGACGCGAAACAGCGCCGGCAATGGTCCAGCAGGGCCAGATGGCCCTGCACGTTGAGGTAGGTCTCCTGCTGCCCCGCGAAGCTGGCATCGGGGAGGTCCTCCGCCGTGGCGCTGCTGCGGACCGCCACGTCCACCGGCTCCGGACGTCCCTCGCCCAGCCGGTCATAGGCCTCCGTGATCGCCTTCGCGAGGTCCGCCGGTAATTCCTCGGCCAGGATCGCCTGCCGCACCGCGCGGCCCCGCCGGCGCAGATTCTCCAGGTCATGGGTATCCAGGCCCTTCAGGATGGATCTAATTTTCTTGTCGAGCCCGGTCGTGCGGACAAAATGCCGGTAGGCCCCGGCCGTGACCGCGAAGCCATTCGGAACTTTGACGCCCTTGGATGCAAGCTCACGGTACATTTCACCCAGCGACGCGTTCTTGCCGCCGACACGGGGGACGTCCTTGATCCCCAATTCTTCGAACCAGAGGACCATGGCGGGCTTGGCGGGCTTGGAAGCCGGGGACTTGGCGGCGGGCTTGGCTTTCTTCTGCTTTTTCGTTTTGGCCATCTTGACACCCTATTCTTTCATTAAAAAACACCGGCGGTCGTTACACAAGGACGCCCTGCGCGCCCTGACGGCCGCGCGACACCGTCTACGGCATCATCTTGTCGGCGCCATAATTCAGGTAGGCGCGCAGGATGTCGCGCCGCGCGACGATACCCACCAACGTCCCGTCCTGGTCCACCACGGGCGCGCGGATCAGGTCGCTTTGCAGCAACACGTGCACGAGCGTCCCCACGTTCGTCTCCGGCCGGATCGCATAGGGATTGGGAGCCATGATCTCCCGCGCCGTGACGGCGCTCCACTTGTGGCCCCGGTCGAGCGAGGCCAGCAGATCGTACTCGCTGACGATCCCGACCAGGCGCTGCCGGCTGTCCACGATCGGCACGGAGCCGAACCCCTCGATCATCAGGGACGCGATCACGTCCGCCTTGGTTCCCTCATGGGCCGATTGCACATCGCTCTCCATGAAGCGGGCGGCCGTGAGTCGCTCGAATTCGGTCCGCGGCGGCCTGACGGCGGCCGTCTTCTCCGCGGGTCGTTTGGATACGGCCTTCTTTTTCCTCGTTGCCATCTCGACCTTCCTTTCCCGTTGAGTGCTCGTCGTTGGTTCACGCACGCGAGAGCCCGTCCCGGCGTCCCCTAGTTGCCCTTTTCCCCGAGGGCCCGCATCGTGTCGAGCCACCCCGCCCTCTGTGCCTCATTCATCCCCTCCACCGTGCCGATCAGGCTCGCCTTGATGGGCCCGATACCGGAAAAGCCGAGGATGTTGCGTTCGAGGCTCCTGAGACTGTGGGCAAGGAAGACCCACCGGTACACGAAGGCGGGCATGCCCATCGTCACGACAATGCGGGCGGACTTGCCGGTCAGTTGCTTCTGCCACATCCGGCCGGGCTTGGCCGGGGTGAACGCAAACCCGGGACGAAACGCCTGTTCAAGGAATCCTTTCAGCAGGGCCGGCATGGTTCCCAGCCAGAGCGGATAGAGCATGACCAGGTGATCCGCCCAACTGATGGTCTCCTGGGCCGGGCGGATCGAGTCCGGGACCGGTCCCTTCTCGAATTCCTCCTTCGTCCGCAGGATCGGAAAGTCCAGTGCGGCCACCTCGATGCGCCTGACCTCATGGCCCCCATCTTCAGCCCCCTTGGCATATTCATCCGCCAGCGCATGGCCGAAATGCCGGGCCTGTGAATCGGGATGACCCTGGATGATGGCGATCCTCATGGCCAAGACGCCTCTCGTTGATCATGACCCCGACCCGCTGCCACGTTGCCTTCAATCCTCCAGACCTACTGACGGCCGATAACCTGCTTGATCAGTTGCAATTCGTCGCGCACCAGGCGAGGAAGGAGAAACTGACGCCGCACATGTTCCCGGCCGGCGCGCCCGAAGGCTCCCCGGTGGCCGGGCTGACGAAGCAACTCGATGACCCGGGCGGCGCAGTCGTCCACGCTCTCGACCAGGTTCGCTTCAAAGCCCTCGGGAAATTGCAGCGAAATGCCCCCCGCCTTTCCCGCCACGACCGGCTTTTCCTTCCAGAACGCCTCGGAGACCACGAGGCCGAATCCCTCGCGCAGAGATTTCTGGATCACGACATCGCACCCCCGCTGGAACACGTTCACTTCCATGCTCCCGACTCCCGCGAGATTCGTGAACACGAACATGTCGGCATCTCCGGCGGCTTCCTCCTCCACCCGATCGAGCAACTCCCATCCTTCCGGGTCGTCACCGGCCATCGCCCCAATCAACGCGAGTTGAATGTCCGGGATCTCCTTCTTGACCATCCGATAGGCGTCGATCACCCCAAGCGGATCCTTCCAGGGGTCGAATCGCGACACCTGAACAAGCAGGGGCCTGGTCGGATCGATGCCCGCGTCGGCAATGGCGCGGCTGCACAGGTCCTGCGACAGATCGATGTTCTTCGTGGCCAGCGGATCGATGGCCGGCGCGATGAAGGCGGCCCGCTGCGCCCTGAGGCCCGGCAGCAGGAAGTCGGGCATCGTGAAGACCGCCGCGTCATATTCCTCGAGGTAAGGACGCAGGAACCCGCTGACCTGCTCGTCGGGCGAGGAGCTGTCGATGTGACACCGCCATATCCACTTCGCCTCGCGGGCGCCCGCGAAATGCCTGATCGCGGCCGGTTGGGGATCGTGCACGATAAACACATCATAATCCTGGCCCATCGCCTCGGCGCTCTGTTCATTCACGTCCAGGTACAGCTTCCGCTCCGGCTCCCCCAGCGCGTAATGTCCGCCCTGCAGGGCGTTGTGAAAGGCCTTGGTGACGGTGAAGAATTCGGGCTGGCCGTGGATCAACCGCCACTCGGCGGAAATTCCCAGCGCTTGCAACATCGGGACGTAGCGGGACAACAGTTCGGCCACGCCCCCGCCGTAGGCCGTGGAATTCACGTGGCAGACCCGTACATCGCGCAAGTCGCGTGCCAAGGACGTCAGCTCTTCGAACAGCTCGTCGCTGATCAACGTCCGGTAGTTCTGCACGTTGGCCAGCATGGCCCCGCAACGGCGGCTGACCGACACTTTCGACAGCACCGCACCCTCCTGGCGCCCGAGTCACCTTCCGATCGTCATGCGTCGCGCAGAATCCGCACGTGCCGGAGAACTCAGCCCTTCATCGGCTCCGAGCAGTTCGAAGAAATCCTCTGGACTGCAGGACCTCCACCACCTGGTCGGCCGCGGCCTCGGGAGTCACGCTCGTCGTCTCGATCGTGATCTCAGGCTTGAGCGGCGGTTCGTAGGGATCTTGCAATCCCGGCACCGTCGTGCTCCGGCCCGCCAGCCCGCGACCATACGTCCCCTTCTGGTCCCGCTGCCGGCAAACGTCCAGCGGGCAGACCACCGCGACTTCGATAAAATTTGGGATCAGCGCGCGCCCCAGATCGCGATAGGCGCGCCGGTTGGCCGTCGCGTCGAAAATCACCGGCACACCGTGCGCGGCCAGCCGGCTGCCGCAAAAAGCCAGGGCCCGGTAGAATAGGCCCCGCTCACCTGCGCTGTAGGTCGGGGCCGGCGTGACGAGCGTGCGAACCGCGTCTGATTCGAGGACCTCCACCACCAGGCCCGCCTGCGCCAGCCTGGTCTTCAGCTTCGCGGCGATCGCGCTCTTCCCCGACGCAGGCAGACCGGTCAGCCACACGGCGAAACCCTCTCTCACGTTGCGTCCCCGTGCATGCCTGTCACTCCGCAAGAGGGATGCCATCAGGAATCCTGAAAATGACAGGAAAAACATCGAGTTCCGGTCCGGGCTCAACCCCCGATTGCAGAGGCTGCCGCCATTCTCCCCAAGCGATCACTTGGTCCTGGTCCAAAACGCTACAGGCACGGCCGGATCGAACCGGAAAGTGCTGCTAATCATTCATAAAAAAGTCGGCACGGTCCCTGCACCTTCCTCAGTGAACGTAACGGTCCGGGGACGATGCCGCTCAGGCAGCTCACAATGCCCAGATCACCAACGTCTTTGCCTGTCGTTCGGAGCAGTTGCTGGTGCTGGTCTACACGCCATTCGGACACCGGGTCCTCGGCACCGAACCCCTGCCCGCCTGGATCTGGGAACCGTTGATCGTGGGAGCCGCCGGCCTGCTACTGGCGGAGGAACTTCGCAAGGCCCTGACCGACGGGCCGGGCGTGAAGGAGGTGGACCATGCATAGTCGTCTGCCAGGCTTGATCCCCGGCGCCCTGTGCGCCATCGTGACCATACTCGTCGCGCTCGCGCCGCCGGCATCGGCAGGGACGCAGGTCCTCTCCGAAGCGACGATCGAGGCGGACGGGGCGACCGTGCTCGAGATCACCAGCACGTTCGACCAGGCGCAGGAGGCCATCCGCTCCCACGACCTCGACGCGCTGATGGCGCTGTACGCGCAGAACTATCGCTACCACGGCATCGGGAAGGACGGCGTCAGGAAGATTTGGAGCGATTTGTTTGCGCGCTACGATCTTATTACGAACCTCCACACCTTTTCGTCCATCAAGGTCACCGGTTCAGGACCGAGCCGCACCGTCGAAATCACCTGTACGGGAGCGCTGCACGGGACCGCGAAGAATTCGAAACAGCCGGTCCCGATCGACAGCTGGTACCAAGAGATCCATTACCTCGTGAAGGAGCAGGGGGCCTGGCGCATCCTCGGCAGTCTGGGCGGCGAGGCCCCCGCCGTGCTGCCATTCGGCACGGCGCCGCATCCACTATTTTAGAAGGAGATGGACATGGACGGACTGGCGTGGATGGCATTGCTTGCGATCATTGTAGGAATCATCGGATTGGCGCTGCGGTATGGAAAGCGAAAGCAGCCGTAAGCGAGCGCAGAGTCACCTGTTTCTCAACCAGAGGAGATCGACTATGAGAAAGTTCGTCGCGATACTCTCCCTCCTTGCCATGATCGCCGTCGGCAGCTCCTGGGTCCCGGCCCAGGGGCGGACCGCCAGGGGCCAGGTGCTCTACGACGAATATTGCGCCCGCTGCAACGGCATGACCGGCAAGGGGGACGGCCCGGATGCAGCCCGGCTGACCGTGCCGCCGGCCAACTTCCACACGGCACGCTCGAAAAACAAAACCGAATTTGAGCTCCTGACCGCCATTTCCTACGGGATCGCGTTCAGTCCGATGCACGCGTGGCGCGGGAAGGTCACGGATGAGGAGTTGCTCGAGCTGGTCCGGTACCTTCGGGAACTGGCGCCCTATACGCCCTCGCTGTAAGCAAGAATGGGCCGGATGCAGGAGGGGACGTCCCATACCATTCTCACGGTCCTCGTCGGCTCCCAGGCCCACGGGCGGGCCGCGCCGGGAAGCGATGCGGATTACCGGAGCGTCTTCGTGATTGCGACCGAGACGCTCTTCCGACTCGAGTACAAGCCGCCGGTCAGCCGCTGGAGCAAGGGCGAGGGAGACGAAACGGCCTGGGAGGTCGGCCCCTTTTTCTCGCTGGCGGTGCAGTGCCATCCGCTCGTGCTGGAGACCTTCCTGGCGCCGGTGGTGGCGGCCGACGAGTGGGGCACCGCGCTGCGCCTCCTCTTCCCCGCCGTCTGGGAGCCGAAACGCGCCTATGCCGCGTTCGTGGGCTACGCGATGAATCAGCGCACGAAGTGCCTCGAGAAGAAGGACGGCCGGCCGGAAAAATACGCGGCGGCCTGTGTCCGGGTGCTCTACAATCTCTGCGAGTTGCTGGAAACCGGCACCTTCACCGTCAGGATCGCGGACACGCCGGTTGGAAAGACGATCGCCCGCCTGAAGGACGGGAATTTCCGCACCGGCGAGGTCATCGATCTGGCGGAGCACTGGACCCAGGAGGCCGGGCAGCGGCTGGGCCGATGCACACACCCATCCGATCGGCAGGCCGTGGACGAGTACCTGGTGAAGATCCGTACCGCTTTCCTGGACGGCCGACGGTGAGGGGACAGGGGCGGGAAGACAAGGGTGTCGGCATCCACGGACAGGACTTGGGTGTCCGGGAAGCAGTGTGGCATCATACGGTCAGACAGTGGAGGGTGATCCGTGCTGGAAACGGTTGACCTGTCGCTCAAGCTGAGCAAGACGCTTTACAAGAAGCAGGCCCCCCCGCTTCGCGAGCGGCTGCGCCTGCTCCAGTACCGCTGCAAGGAGGCGGAAATTCCGATCGTGATCGTCTTCGAGGGATGGGACGCCGCGGGCAAGGGTGTGGTGATCTCCAAGCTGCTCGAGCGGCTCGACCCCCGCGGCTTCACCGTCTACCCGGCCCGCCCGCCGACGCCCGAGGAGGAGGCCATGCCCTTCCTCTGGCGCTACTGGATCCGCCTGCCCGCGGACGGCGACATCGCCTTGTTCGACCGGTCCTGGTTTGGCCGCCTGCTCATCGAGCGGGTGGGGAAACTGGTGAAGAAGAAGGTGTGGCGGCGGGCCTTCGAGGAGATCACGCAATTTGAGCGCCAGCTCGCGGACGACGGCGCGCTCCTCGTGAAGTTCTTCCTGCACATTTCCAAGAAGGAGCAGAAACGCCGGCTCAAGAAACTGGAGAAGGACAAGTTCGAGAGCTGGCGGGTCACCAAGTGGGACTGGAAGCACCACAGGGACTACGACAAGTACGTCACGGCGACCGAGGAAATGCTGGCGCGGACCGAGGCGCCCCACGCTCCATGGACCATCGTGGAAGCGACCGACAGGCGGCACGCCGAGATCGAGGTCTTCCGGACCCTCATCAAGGCCATGGAGGGGGGGCTGGAGTGGCGCAAGACCAAGGGAGCGGAGATCGGCCGCAGCAAGGCAGGCCGCGAGGCGCGCGCGCGTCAGGCCAACCTCGCCTCCGTTCCTCGCAAGGCCGCCTCGGAGGCCGCGCCCACGCAGTCGAAGCCGAAATCCGCGTAATCCGACTCACGGAGGCATGGCACAATGCTCGAAACCGTCGACCTCAGCCTGAAGCTGCCCAAGCAGAAATACTGGAAGGAGATCAAGCGCTGGCAGGTGCGGCTCCGCGGCGAATCGATGCGGCTCTTCAACGAGAAACGGAATGCGCTCGCGCTGTTCGAAGGCTGGGACGCGGCGGGAAAGGGCGGCGCCATCAAGCGGGTGACGGAAACGCTCGACCCCCGGGGATTCCACGTCATCCCCTTTGCGGCCCCGTCCGGCGCGGAGGCGCGGCACCATTATCTGTGGCGGTTCTGGAAAGCCCTCCCGACCGGAGGGCAGCTGGCAATCTTCGACCGCTCCCATTACGGCCGGGTGCTCGTCGAGCGGGTCGAGGGCTTCTGCACCAAGACGGAATGGAAACGCGCCTACCGGGAGATCAACGAATTCGAGCAGCAGCTCGTCAACGGCGGCATCGCGGTCGTGAAATTCTGGCTGCACCTCGACCAGGAAGAACAGCTGCGCCGCTTCAAGGCCCGCGAACTCGACCCGTTCCGGTCCTACAAGCTGACGGAGGAGGACTGGCGCAACCGTGAGAAGTGGGATCACTATTTTGAAGCCGTGGAGGAGATGCTGGAGAAAACCAGCACCGCGTGGGCGCCCTGGACCGTGGTGGAGGCCAGCGACAAGTACCACGCCAGGGTCAAGGTCGTCCGAACGGTCACCGAGACGCTGGGCCGCTGCGGGCACTGAGCACTTGGCTTAGAAGGAAACGGGAAATACCGGTGGGGGTTCTCCGGCGGCCGCAATTACGAGACAGAATAACAAATCAGCAGTCAGAAATACGGGCAGGATGTTCAAAAAGGCTCCCCAGCGATTGAAGCACTCAGAAGGAAACGAGAAGCACTGGAGGGTTTCATCCGGCGGCGTCAATTACGATAAACATAAAAAGAGCCGCCGGTACTAGCAAGCTTTGTCCCGCCCTCATGTGGGCCATGGGTCCTGCCGACTTGCCGAAACCCTTCCGGACAACCCAGCTCCGTTACATCCGCTTGGCTGTCCCGCGCCTCCCTTGGGTTGACGCCCAACTCCGGTGGTGCCAACGGGCACCTGCGTGGTGGCGCGCCCCTTCGGACTGATCCCGCGACTGGCGCAGGAGCGATGCCCTCTGCACGCTGGCTGCATGAGGGCGGGTGACTGAATCTTACGGCGGAAGCACCTCCCTTCACTCACAAGATAAGCATTGTTTTGTACGAATCAATGCTGCAGGGCTGGAACATCATGGCTGAGGCAATTGGCTACAGGCTCGTTCAAAGACTGTAGGCTTATTACCCCATATGGACATTCTAATTGCAAAGTCCGCGTAAGCATTCCTCCCAACATGGCGAATTTTTTGGCCTCTCGGGCCATCTCATTCACGACGGGGGCCTTATCCCTTGGCACTATTCCTGCTCACTCTAAGTGGAGGGGCTTACAAACAGGCGCAGGGATGTTCTCTATGGGCCGCTTCCGGTCGGCAGAAAATTTATCACTGCCGTCTTGCATAACTTCGACGCGTACAGGAAAATGAATGATTAGTTGCACCCGGCATGGCCGGACACGACACGTACAAGTGGTCTGACTGACTGGTCAAGGACATACAGATGCGCTTTCAATATCCAAACCTATGGAACCTGCCCCTCCCCATTCATGTGGACGAACAGGAGCGGAGCGGTCATCGCGGAGGATATCGGCACTGGCTGTTGATCATCGGGCTGATCCTTCTGGCATTATTCCTGAATGGTGTGACCGTGACTGGAGGGATGGGGTGAGCGCTGCAGAGGTAACCAACGGAATATTTCGCGATCGGACGGAAGCAGGCCGCGAGCTGGCCGCCAAGCTTGGCGCCTACCGGAACGATCCGACCGGGCTGATCCTGGCCCTCCCACGGGGCGGCGTGCCGGTCGGATATGAAATCAGCCTTGCTTTGAACCTCCCGCTTGACGTATTCCTTACCCGCAAACTGGGGATGCCGGAGGATCCGGAATATGCCATCGGAGCCGTGGCGGAGACCGGCTCGATCCATATGAACCAACAGGCTCTCCGCATGATGGGAGGCTTTTCACCGGCAAGCCCACTCTTTCAGGAAATGGTCCGGACGCAGCGCGAGGAAATCCGGAGGCGGCAGGCCCTGTATCGACACGGTCGCCCCCTTACGGATCTCAAGGACCGTACCGTGCTCCTGGTGGACGACGGCGTCGCCACGGGGGCGACGTTTCTGGCATCCGTCGAGGCCCTGCGCAGCCTTCAGGTCCACCGATTGATCGCCGCCCTTCCGGTTGGACCGCGAGAGACGCTCGGCGAGATCGGCCGCCAGGTCGATCAACTGATCGTCCTGGCCACGCCGGAGCCATTTTACGCCGTCGGAAATCATTACGTGGATTTCAGGCAGGTTGGCGATGACGAGGTAATACGCTATCTTATGGACGCGTCGGCACGAGCAGGGAGGACACACACATGAAAACAGGCAAGACGACACTGGCCCGGACGTTGATGATCGTGGGGCTTCTTGGTTTCTTCGGAAGCCTTGCGCCCTGGTCGGCGGCGGAGGCGGATACCGCCGCGCGGACGGTTCAGGGAAAAGTGATCGCGGTCAACACGCAATCCACACCGAATGTGATCGTGGTCAAGGTCATCCTTCCCACGAAGAAGGAGATGATCGTGGGGGCGACGGTTGGCTCAGGGGTCGCCATCACGAGCGGCAAGCAGGCGATCAAGCTGGACGGAGTCACGCCCGGCCAAACAGTAAGCTTGACCTACGTCAAGCATGACAAGGGACTGGATGCCCGATCCATCCAGGTCCGATAATAGGAGACACCCATGCAACGATTCCATCGCAGTCCCATGTATGTCCTCGCAATCGCCATCGGCGTCCTCAGCCTGACGGCTGGTTGCGGGAGCAAGCAAATCTCAAGTTCGGCCGGCGACCAGGCGTTCGAGCCAGGGCAGCCGAAAGTCGTCGAAGCGCCGCCCCCTCCGCCGGAACCGCCGCCCCCTCCGCCGCCTCCTCCTGCGGA
>JBFGRH010000030.1:0-13624 GCA_041563795.1 Nitrospiraceae bacterium
CACGTCGTCGGCTGGTTCCGGCCGACACGATCCCGCTCGAACCGTTGGAAGAGGTCTATCGGGCGTTGGTGACGGGCGTGCGTGACTATGTCACGAAGAATGGCTTCGACCATGTCGTCATCGGGTTGAGCGGGGGAATCGATTCGGCCCTGACGGCGGTGGTCGCCGTGGACGCGCTGGGAGCCTCCAATGTGCTGGGGCTCTTCATGCCGTCGCCGTACACGTCACGCGAAAGCCAGGAGGATGTGGGCGAGCTGGCCTCGCGCTTGCGCCTCGAGGTCAAGACCGTCCCGATTACCGAGCCGTTCAAATCCTACCTGCGTCTGTTGGCCCCGTCCTTCAAGGGATGCCGGACGGACATGACCGAGGAGAATCTCCAGGCAAGGATACGAGGAAACGTGTTGATGGCCTTTTCCAACAAGTTCGGTCATCTGGTCCTGACCACCGGCAACAAGAGCGAGATGAGCGTGGGGTATGCCACGCTCTATGGCGACATGGCGGGGGGCTTCGCCGTCATCAAGGATGTGCCCAAGACGATGGTCTACGAATTGGCGCGGTTGCGGAACCGCAGGGATCGGACCGAAGTGATCCCCAAGCGGATTTTCGACCGGCCGCCGACGGCGGAACTGAAGCCGGATCAAAAAGACGAGGACACGCTGCCGCCCTACGCGGTGCTCGATCCGATCCTGAAAGCCTACGTGGAGGAGGATCGTTCGCCGGAGGAAATCGTCGGGATGGGCTTTGATCGTCCGACGGTGGCGCGGGTCGTCACGATGGTGGATCGAAGCGAGTACAAGCGCCGTCAGGCGCCGATCGGAATCAAGATCACGCACCGGGCCTTCGGCAAGGATCGCCGGATGCCGATTACGAACCGGTACCAGGACATCTGACCGCGAGGGAGGCCGTATCGTGAAAACTGTGACGTGGCGGGGCAGCGGACACCTGACGTTGATGGCCGGGCTTGTGCTGTGGAGCACGGCGGCCTGGGCGCAGGAGGCGGGGCCGGCCGCTGCAGGCCGCGTCGACAGCGGGGATACGGCGTGGATGCTGGCCGCGTCGGCCCTGGTGACCGCGATGATCGTGCCCGGGCTGGCCCTCTTCTACGGCGGGATGGTCCGCAGCAAGAATGTCCTCGCCACGATGATGCACAGTTTTGTCGTCCTGTGCGTGGTCAGCGTGGTCTGGGTCCTGTGGGGGTACAGCCTGGTCTTCGCCCCGGACAAGGGGGGCGTCATCGGAGGGTTGGACTGGATCCTGTTGAGCGGGGTCGGAGCCGAGCCGCATCCGGTCTATGCGCCGACCGTGCCGCATGTGTCGTTCATGGTCTTCCAGTTGCTGTTCGCGGCCTTCACTCCGGCCTTGATCGTCGGCGCCTTCGCGGAACGGATCCGCTTCAGCGCGCTCCTGGGTTTCACCGTCGCCTGGTCCATGTTCGTCTATGCGCCCCTGGCTCACTGGATGTGGGGCGGGGGCTGGCTGAGCCGGCTGGGCGCGGTGGATTTCGCGGGCGGCACGGTGGTGCATCTCAGCGCCGGCGCTTCGGCGCTGGCCTGCGCGCTGGTCTTGGGCCGTCGCCGCGGGTGGCGCACGGACTATATGGCCCCCCACAATCTTCCGTTCGTGCTGATCGGAACGGGGCTGCTGTGGTTCGGCTGGTTCGGCTTTAACGGAGGAAGCGCGAGGGGCGCCAACGGGGTGGCCGCCGGCGCGATCGCCGCCACGCACTTTGCCGCCGCGGCGTCCGCCCTGGCCTGGATGGTGGTCGAATGGTCGCATCGCGGGAAGCCGACGGTGCTGGGTGTGGCGAGCGGGGCGGTCGCGGGCATGGCCTCCGTGACGGCCGGCGCCGGATATGTCGGGCCCGTCTCCGCGGCGCTGCTCGGCGCCACGGCGGGAGTCCTCGCCTATCTGGCCATTGTGTGGAAGGGAAAGTTTGGCTATGATGACACGCTTGACGTCGTGGGATTGCACGGCGTGGGCGGGGTGGTCGGCATGCTCGGCGTCGGGCTGCTGGCCTCCACGAGCGTCAATCCTGCCGGCCCGAACGGCCTGTTCTTCGGGAATCCGGGGCAGTTGGGGATTCAGGCGGTGGCGGTGGGGGTGGCCATGGTGTTTGCGTTTGTCGGCACCTATCTGATCCTGAAAGTGCTCGACGGGATGATCAAGCTGCGGGTGTCGCCGGAAGAAGAAGCCACGGGGCTGGACCTCAGCCAGCATAACGAACGTGCGTACTCCTAGGGCGCGACGGAGTTATCAGGGAGACTTCTATGAAACTTGTTGAAGCGATCATCAAGCCGTTCAAGCTGGACGAGGTCAAGGACGCGCTGCTGGAAATCGGCGTGCAGGGCATGACCGTCACGGAGGTCAAGGGATTCGGCCGGCAGAAGGGCCACAAGGAGACCTACCGGGGGACGGAATACACGATCGAGTTCGTGCCGAAGGTCAAGATCGAGGTGGCGGTCACGGATGCCCAGGTGCCGAAGGTGCTGGAAACCATCACCCGGGCGGCCAAGACCGGCAGCATCGGGGACGGAAAAATCTTTGTCAGGGATTTGGGCGCCGCGGTGCGGATCCGCACCGGCGAGGCCGGGGAGAGCGCGCTGTAGGGGGACGAGGCGGTACACCGTGGGAATGCACACATCAGGACTGACCGAGCGGCGGGAGGTGATCCAGCAGCGTCTGCTGGACGGGGCCACCGGCGCCGAGGCGATGGAGGCGCTGACCGAACTGGTCGATGGCTTGATCATCGGCCGGTACCGGAACGGCCTGCGGCAGCTGGGCGAGGAGGCGGAGGTCGCGGCCAGTCGATCCTGTTGCCTGGTGGCGCTGGGGGGCTTTGGTCGCCGGGAACTGGCGCCCCACTCGGATATCGATCTCATGCTGCTGTTCAAGCCCGACGCCAAGGACATGATTCCGGACCTGGTCAAGACCGTGCTGCATCCCCTGTGGGACGCGGGATTCCAGGTCGGGCACAGCGTCCGGACGATCTCGGAATGCCTGGACCTGGCGGCGGAGGACCTGACCATCCGCACCTCGATGATGGAAGCCCGGTTCCTGACCGGCAGCGCGGACCTCTTCCAGGAGTTCCATGACCGGTATGCCAGGCGGGTTGCCGGGAAGGGCGTGGACCGTTTCATCGACCAGAAACTGGAGGAGCGCCGGCGCGAGTATGAAAAGTTCGGGGAGACGGTCTACCTCCTCGAGCCCAACGTAAAGAAAAGCAAGGGCGGGCTGCGCGATCTGCACGTGCTGCAGTGGGTCGGCATGGCCCGGTACCATGCGGCCACGATTCGTGAACTGGCGGACCGGGGGATCCTGTCCCGGCAGGACTACCGGGCCCTGACCGAGGCCAGGGAGTTCCTCTGGCGCGTGCGGGCGTTGATGCACGTGCACGCAGGATCGGCCCAGGAAATTCTCACGTTCGACGAACAGGTCTGGCTTGCGCAGCGGTTCGGGTACCAGGATCGTCCGCATCTGCTGGCGGTCGAACAATTCATGCAGGCGTACTACCGGCACACGATGGGCCTGCACGAACGCATGATGCGGTTCGTCAAGCGGTGCCGGACGGTCCCGTTGTGGAGCCGGCTGACGAGATGGCTCCCGGCTCCGCGTATCGACCGGCATTTTGTGATCCAGGCCAATGTCCTCACCATTCCGGTCGAGGAACGCGCGCGCGTCCTCGACAGCCCGGCGGTGCTGCTGGGGTTGTTCAACGCGGCGCGCGAACGTGGGCTGGAGATCGAGTCGACATTGATCGAGGACATCCATCGGCACGTGGACAGCCTGCCGGTCACCGCCTTTGACGGCCCGGAGGTCGGCGCCAAGTTCAGGAAAATCCTGGCCGGCCCGAGGACGGCCGGCACGCTGGACGCCATGCACCGTGCGCATTTGCTGGAGCGGATGGTGCCGGCCTTCGCCACGGTGCGGGGCCTGATGCAGTTCAACCAGTATCACAAGTACACCGTGGACGAACACAGCCTGCTGGCGGTGGCCAAGGCGGAGGCATTCCAGCAGGATCCAAGCGTGATCGGCCGGGTCTACCGTGACATCACACGCAAGGACCTGCTGCATCTGGCCGTCCTGCTGCATGACCTGGGCAAGGGCCGGGCCGAGGACCATAGTGAAGTGGGGAAGCGTCTGGCGGAGGAGACGGCCGGTCGTCTTGGGTTCTCCGAGCAGGACACCAGAACACTGGTCTTTCTTGTCCATAAACACTTGCTCATGGCGCATACGGCGTTTCGGCGCGATCCCTATGACGGCAACGTGTTGCTGACCTTTGCCCGCGAGGTCGGCACGCCCGCCGTGCTGAACAAGTTCCTGGTGCTGACCGCGGCCGATATCGCAGCCGTGGGGCCCGGCGTGCTGACCAAGTGGAAGGAATCCCTGCTGATCGAGCTGTATCTGCACACCATGCCGGAAGTGTCCGGCGAGAAGGATGCCACGTGGGAGGGCGAACGGATTGCGAACTTGGTCCGCGACGTAATCGGAAAGATGCCGGAACGGACGGATGCGGGCTGGGTGCGGGCGCAGGTGGAGCAATTCCCCGCGCGCTACCTGCACGGGTCGACTCCGGAACGTATCGCCGTGCATCTGGCAGCCATTCGGGGGCTGTCCGCACGCGACGTGCGGGTGGAATCCACGTTCAACGAATCGTTGGGGACCTGCGACTATGCGGTCATCACCCGGCACGACGTCATCCCCGGCATTGTCTACAAGATCGCCGGCGTCCTGGCGGCGATGGGACTGCACATCCTCGATGCCCAGATCGTGACCCGGCGTGACGATGTGGTGGTGGATACGTTTCAGGTCAGCGATCCGGACTACACGGGCGCCCCGCCCGCGGCGCGGCGGGAGGATGTGGCGCGGGCCATCCGGAGCGTCCTGCTCGGCGAGGAACTCGTGGAGCAACTCATGCGGCGCTATCGCCGCCTGGACCATCAACGGCGACTCCCGGCCGGCCGGCAGTCGACCGACGTCCAGGTGGACAACGAAACCTCCGATCGAGCCACCATCGTCGACATCTTCGCGGAAGACCGGCAGGGCCTCCTGTATGTCATCGCGCGCGCCATTTTCACGCTGGGCTTATCCGTCCAGGCGGCGCGCATCTCGACGCGGCTGGATCAGGTGGCCGACGTGTTTTATGTCACGGATTCCAAGGGAGGGAAAGTGACCGATCCGGCCCGTTTGGAGGCGATCCGGGCGACGATCAAGGGTGAAGTGGACCGGTTTCTGGCCGGCGAGATGGCGGTGCAGGCGGCAACGACTACGGGTATCCCATTATCAATATCATAGGGTAGTGGCCTGAAAGGAGGCTGTGGATGACTCCGCGAGAAGTACTCGAGTATGCAAAGAAGAACAAGGTGCAGGTCGTCGACCTGAAGTTCGTGGATTTTCCTGGGACCTGGCAGCATTTCACGATCCCGATTGAAGAGCTCAACGAGGGCACGTTCAAGGACGGGTCGGGACTGGACGGCTCCTCCATCCGGGGGTGGAAGGCCATCAACAACAGCGACATGCTGGTGGTGCCGGACCCGGCGACGGCGGTCTTGGACCCCTTTACGGCGGTCCCCACGCTCAGCCTGATCGGCAACGTCATGGATCCGATCACGCGCGAAACCTACGAGCGCGATCCGCGGTACATCGCCCAGAAGGCGGAAAAACATCTGAAGTCCACCAAGATCGGGGACATCTCCTACTGGGGGCCCGAGGCCGAGTTCTTTATTTTCGACCATGCCCGATTCGATCAGACGAGCCACAGCGGCTTCTACTACCTCGATTCGAACGAGGGCGTCTGGAACTCCGGGCAGGAGGGCATCAATTTCGGCCACAAGGTCCGCCACAAGGAAGGTTACTTCCCCGTGCCCCCGATCGACACGCAGCAGGACATCCGCAGTGAGATGGTCCTGGAGATGCAGAAGGCGGGCATCCCGGTGGAGAAGCACCATCACGAAGTGGCCACGGCCGGCCAGGCCGAAATCGACCTCCGCTACGATTCCCTCGTGTCCATGGCCGACAAGATGATGATGTACAAGTACATCGTCAAGAACGTGGCGAAGCGGCACCTCAAGACCGTGACCTTCATGCCGAAGCCGCTCTTCGGGGACAACGGGTCCGGCATGCACACGCACCAGAGCATCTGGAAGGACGGCAAGCCGCTCTTCGCGGGGAAGGAGTATGCGGGGATGTCGCAACTCTGCCTCCATTACATCGGCGGCATCCTGAAGCACGCGCCGGCGCTGGCGGCGATCACCAACCCGACCGTCAATTCGTACAAGCGGCTGACTCCGGGGTTCGAGGCGCCGGTGATGCTGGCCTACTCGAGCCGCAACCGGTCGGCGGGCATCCGAATCCCGATGTATTCGCCCAGTCCCAAGGCGAAGCGGATCGAAGTACGGTTCCCGGACCCGTCCACGAATCCCTACCTGGCCTTCTCGGCCATGCTGATGGCCGGGCTGGACGGGATCGAGAACAAGATTGATCCGGGAGACCCGATGGAGAAGGACCTCTACGACCTGGAGGCGCGCGAAGAGGCGAAAGTCCCGACGATGCCGGGCAGCCTGGATGAGGCGCTCCGGCACCTCGAAAAGGATCACCAGTTCCTGCTCAAGGGCGGCGTGTTTACGGAGGACTTGATCGAGGCCTGGATCAACTACAAGCGGGTCAAGGAGGTGGACCAGATCCGTCTCCGCCCGCATCCGTATGAATTTTTCCTGTACTACGATGTGTAAAGAAGTGATCAGTTGTCAGCGTTCAGTATTCGGATTGAACTGATGACGGATCACAGGTAACTGAGAACTGAATTTTAGAAGGCCTGACAACGACGTCAGGCCGGAACGACTGGCAAGGGCGCCAGCATTGGCGGAGCCGTACTCACGGCTCCGGCGAGGCTGGCGCTTTTGTTTTATTAACGCGCGAACAGGGAGGAATCCCATGGCACCACCAAACGGGCATAGCACGGACAGGGATGATATCGGAGTCGCCGGGGAGGTATCGTCAGAGCGTTATCTGGAACGCGCGATCGAACAGACCGTCGTCACGGCGGTCTTGACGGCCGCCGGACCAACCCGCCGCCAGCTCCTGGCCGGGCTCGGGAGTGCCGCGCTCGTGGCGCTGATCAACGCCGTCCTGCCATGGAACACCCTGACGGCTCTGGCGGCCGATCCGGCCGGCAAGATCGAGAAAAAGGATCTCAGCATCGGGTTCATTCCGATCACCTGCGCGACCCCGATCATCATGGGGGAGCCGCTGGGGTTCTACAAGAAGCACGGCCTGAACGCGACGGTGAAGCGGGCTGCGGGCTGGGCGATGGTTCGGGACTGGGCGATCAACAAGGAAGTGGATGCCGCGCACATGCTCACGCCGATGCCGCTGGCGATCACCCTGGGCGCGGGATCGGTTCCCGTGCCCTTCTACATGCCGGCGGTGGAGAACATCAACGGACAGGCGATCACGCTCCACATCAAGCACAAGAACGTGAAGACGGCCGCCGAGATGAAGGGGTTCCGGTTCTGTGTTCCCTTTGACTACTCCATGCACAATTACCTGCTGCGGTATTATCTGGCTGAGGGCGGTGTCCATCCAGACAAGGACGTCCAGATCCGCGTGGTGCCGCCTCCGGAGATGGTGGCCAACCTCAAGGCCGGGAATGTCGACGCCTACCTGGCCCCGGACCCGTTCAATCAGCGCGCCGTCTATGAAAACGTCGGGTTCATCTTCAAGCTGTCCAAGGATATCTGGGACCGGCATCCCTGCTGCGCCTTCACGGTCTCGAAGGCCTTCGCGACGCAGTATCCCAACACGTTCGGGGCGCTCTTCCGGGCGATTGTCGATGCGACGCACTACGCCTCCAATCCGGCCCACCGCAAGGAGATCGCGGCGGCCATCGCGCCGACGAACTATCTCAATCAGCCGGTGATCGTTCTGGAGCAGGTGCTGACCGGGACCTATGCTGACGGGCTCGGGAAGATCCAGAAGGTGCCCGACCGGATCGATTTCGACCCCTATCCGTGGCATTCCATGGCCATCTGGATCCTGACCCAGATGAGACGGTGGGGGCATCTGAAGCAGGATGTGGACTACAAGGCGGTGGCCGAACAAGTTTACCTGGCGGGCGAGTGCGACAAAATCGCCAAGGAACTGGGCTATCCGACCCATAAGTCCACGATGGCCAAGCACGTGATCATGGGCAGGGCATTCGACCCCGAGCAGCCGGAAGCCTACGTGAAGAGTTTCAAGATCCACAGCATGGTGTGATCGAGCGGACACAAGAGGAGGTTCATGAGCACTCAAGGGCAAGGACAACCGTGGATGATTTCCGTGTTTCTGCTCGCCGTCTTTCTGATCGGCTGGCATCTGTTCACCCTGCGCCCCACGTTTGACCCGAAAGGGAAGACGGACGAGCAGCTGCAAATGATGGAGTTCAACGGCGACATCATTCGGACCGAGGACGGGCAGTACAAGTGGAATCCCGAGAAGGAAAAGGTGAAGGGAGTGCCGGGGCCGGTTGCCGTCGTCGAGAAGTCGTGGGAGGAGCTGGGGGAAGCGTTCGTGATCAAGGGCACGAACGACCACGGCATCGCCTACCTTGTCCTCTACACGGTGACGAGGTTTGCCGCCGGATTTCTGGCGGCATCGGTGGTGGCGATCGCGCTGGGCGTGCTGCTGGGGCTCAACCGGGTATTGTTCCGTGCGGTCAATCCGTTCATCCAGATCCTGAAGCCGATCTCACCGCTCGCCTGGATGCCCTTGCTGCTGTACACGGTGAAGGATCCAAAGTGGACGGCGATGCTGGTGGTGTTCATGGCATCGGTGTGGCCCACCCTGGCCACCACGGCATTCGGCGTGAACTCGCTGCGCAAGGAGTACTTGCAGGTCGCGGCCATTCTCCAGTTGTCGTGGTGGAAGCGTCTGTTCACGGTGATCCTGCCGGGAGCGGCGCCGACGATCGTCAACGGCCTCAGGATATCGTTTGGGAGCGCGCTGGTCGCGGTCGTGCCAGCCGAAATGCTGCTGGGCGAGCTGGGCGTGGGCTATCTGAGCTGGATCGAATGGAACAACCTCGACATCGCCGGGGTGATCTTTGCCATCCTGGTCGTGGGGGTCGTGGGCGTGATTCTGGACTCGGGATTCAACAAGCTCGCAGGGTTTGTCACCTATCAGGAGTAAACCATGGCCTTTTTACAGATTGACCACATGACCAAATTCTTTCCCAGCCACTCGGGCGAGGGGCAGGTCTGCATCTTCAAGGATGTGACGATCAAAATGGAGAATGGCGAGTTCGTCACGACAATCGGGCACTCCGGGTGCGGCAAGAGCACGCTCTTGAACATCATCGCGGGACTGGAATCGCCCTCGGAAGGCGGCGTGATCTTGAACGGGCGCGAAGCGGCCGGTCCTGGGCTGGACCGGATGGTCGTGTTTCAGAACTTTGCCTTGATGCCGTGGATGACCGTGTTTGACAACATCGCGCTGGCGGTCCGGTCGGCGTACCCGGACTGGACGAAGGACCAGGTGACGGCCCACGTGCACAAGTATATCGCGCTGGTGGGCCTGAAAGGCGCCGAAACCAAACGGCCCATGGCGCTGTCCGGCGGCATGAAGCAACGGGTCGGTCTGGCCAGGGCCTTTGCCATCGAGCCCAAAGTCTTGCTGCTGGATGAGCCGTTCGCGCAGATCGATGCGCTCACGCGCGGCGTGATTCAGGAAGAGCTGGTCCAGATGTGGAATGCGACGAGAAACACAGTCTTCATGGTGACGCACGACGTGGACGAGGCGATCCTCTTGTCCGACAGGATTCTCCTGATGACCAACGGGCCCGGCGCGCGCATCGCCGAAAATGTGATCGTGACGATCCCCCGGCCCCGCGCGCGCGTCACGATCATCGAGCATCCCCATTATTACAAGATTCGGAACCACATCATTCACTTCCTCGTGCGGCACGCGAAGCATGATGGAGTCGAGGAGGATGGAACGGAGGCCCGGGACGGGCACAAGGGCCCGCTCGTGGTGAACTTCGAAGACGAGGCCATGGCGGTCCGGTAAGCCGGGGGTCGTGGTGCGGCAGTCATAACCAACAAGGAGGACGCGATGGAGAAGCAAGAAGTGGTGGCCAAGGTGCTGGCGTTGAAGGAGAAGTCGGGAAAGACCTATGACGAGCTCGCCGATGCACTGGGGCTGTGCAACGTGTACGTGGCGCAAATCTTGCGGCGCCAGGCCCAGCTCAAGAAAGGCACGGAAGAGAAACTCGTCAAGCTGCTGCCGGGCCTCACCGAGGATCTCCTGAAGGAGATGCGGAAGCCCCCCGTGCGGTCCTACGACCCGGCCATCCTGCAGGAGCCGCATGTCTACCGGATGACGGAGGTCTGCGCGCATTATGGCGACGGGATCCTCGCGGTCATTCAGGAGCAGTTTGGCGACGGCATCATGTCGGCGATCGACTTCCGGTTTACGATCCACAAGTCAAAGGGAAGCCAGGGGGAGGACCGGGTGGTGATGACGTGGAACGGCAAGTTCCTCCCGCATATCGAGCAAACCAAGTAGCGCAGCGGGTGTGTGATGCGAGTGTGGGAGATTACGCGGATGGCGTTGCGGCCCTCGTGTCTTGACGGGGCCGGAGGCGTCGTCGGTATCACGAGCGGGCCGCGACCACCCGTTGGGAGCATGGGATGACACCAATGGCGCCAAACATCGATCCGGCTGATACGGTCTGGGTGCTGATCGCCTCGGTCTTGGTGATGGCGATGATCATGCCCGGGCTCGCGCTCTTCTATGGCGGGCTGGTGCGGAGCAAGAATGTGCTCGGCACCATCATGCACAGTCTTGTCATCCTGTGCGTGGTGAGCCTGCTCTGGATTCTCTTCGGCTACAGTCTGGCCTTCGGGCCCGACAAGTGGGGGTTGATCGGCGGTCTGGAATGGGCCGGGCTCCGCGAGGTCGGCCTGTCCGCGCATCCGACCTACGGGCCGACAATCCCACACCAGGCATTCATGATGTTTCAGATGATGTTCGCGGCGATCACCCCCGCCTTGATCACCGGCGCCTTTGCCGAGCGAATGAAGTTCAGCGCGCTCCTCCTGTTTTCGGCCCTCTGGTCGATCACCATCTACTGTCCGGTCGCCCATTGGCTCTGGGGCGGGGGATGGCTGAGCCAGATGGGCGCGCTGGACTTTGCCGGCGGGGCGGTCGTGCACATCAGTTCCGGCGTCAGCGCCCTGGTCTGCGCCTATGTCTTCGGCAAGCGGCAGGGGTATGGCACCGAGTACATGGCGCCGCACAACATGCCCATGGTGCTGTTGGGGACGGGGCTGCTCTGGGTGGGCTGGTTCGGGTTCAATGCCGGCAGCGCGCTCGGGGCCAACCGGATCGCCGTCGTTGCGTTCCTGTCCACGCATTCGGCCGCCGTGACCGCGGCCTTGGCGTGGATGGCGATCGAATGGGTGCATCGCGGGACCCCGACCGTCCTCGGGGTGGCCAGCGGAGCGGTGGCGGGCCTGGCCACCGTCACGGCGGGAGCCGGCTATGTCGGTCCCTTCTCTGCGCTGTGTATCGGTGTGGCGGCAGGCGCCCTGTCCTATGCCGCGATCATGAACAAGGGGAGGTTCGGGTATGACGATTCGCTGGACGTCGTCGGCATCCACGGCGTCGGGGGCGTGTTCGGCATCCTCGCCACCGGCGTCCTAGCCTCCAAGGCGGTCAACCAGGGAGGGGCCGACGGGTTGCTTCACGGCGGTGCCGCGTTCTTTGGCGCGCAGGTTCTGGCCGTCCTGGCGGTGACGGCCTTTGCCGGGCTGGGCACCTATCTCATCCTGAAGCTGGTCAATCGCCTCGTCGGGTTGCGGGTATCGTCGGAAGAGGAACGGATGGGATTGGACCTCACGCAGCACAACGAGAGGGCTTATTCGTAAGCGCGTAGGATGAACAAGATCGAGGCGCTCAAACAGGAACGCGACGGATTGGACGTCAAGGACGCCATCGCCCGCTATGCCCAAACGGGCTGGGAGTCCATTACCGATGAGGACATCCAGCGGCTGAAATGGTACGGGCTGTTCCTGCGCAACCCGACGCCGGGATTTTTCATGGTGCGGGTCCGGATCCCCGGCGGCCGGACCGGGTCGTACCAATTGCGTGCGCTGGCCGACCTGGCCGCGCAGTATGGCAACGGCATCCTCGACCTCACGACGCGGCAGCAGGTCCAGTTGCGGCAGATCCGGATCGAGCAGGTGCCGGCGATTTTCGCCGCGATGGACGAAGTCGGGTTGAATTCCATGCAGACCGGCATGGACAACGTCCGCAACGTGATGACCTGCCCCGTCGCCGGGCTGGCGCCTGATGAGGTCCTGGATGCCACCGCGGTGGTCCAGGCCATCACGCAGGAGATTCTGTATAACCGGGAGTACACGAACCTCCCCCGCAAGGTGAACGTGGCGGTGACAGGCTGTCCGGACAACTGCCTGCACATGGAAACACAGGACCTGGCGCTGGTCCCGGCCTACACGGGGGAAGGGGAGGGCCGGGCGTCCGGATTCAACATTCTTGCCGGCGGGAAGCTGGGATCGGGAGGATATCGGATCGCGGGCCCGCTGGATATCTTCGTGACACCAGCCGACGCCCTGGAGGTCTGCCGGGCGATTCTGGTGTTGTACCGGGACCATGGTCCCCGCGAGGCGCGCACGGCCTCCCGCCTGGCGTTCCTGCTGGACGAGTGGGGGGAGGCCCGCTTTCGGCGCGAGGTGGAGGCACGGGTGGGACGGACGCTTCCACGCGCCGGCCTGGATGCCCGCCGACCCTCCGAGAAGGATCATGTCGGCATCTATCGCCAGAAGCAACCGCGGATGAATTACGTGGGACTCAAGGTGGTCGTGGGGCGCATCACGGCCGAAGACCTTACAGCCGTGGCGGCGCTGGCGGAACGGTACGGGACTGGGGAGGTGCGCCTGTCGCCGGCCCAGGCGGTGATTATTCCCAACGTGACGGACAGGCGGATCGGGGATCTGACGGAAGAGCCGCTCGTCAAACGCATGACCTATAATCCCTCCCCGGTTCACAGGGGCCTGGTCAGTTGCGTGGGCAACGATTACTGCAACCTTGCCGTGATCGAAACCAAGAGCCGGGCCGTTGCCACAGCGAACACCCTGGAAGCCACCGTGGGAGGCGCCATCAAGCCCATCACCATGCATTGGTCCGGCTGTCCGGCCGGATGCGGGAACCACCTGGTGGCCGATATCGGGCTGCTGGGGAAGAAAGCCAAGCTCGACGGCAGGGTGGTGGACGCGGTGGATGTTTTTGTCGGCGGCCGGTCGGGACCCAGTCCCAAGTTGGCGGTCAAGATTCTGGAAGATGTCCCCTGCGACAAGCTTCCGGCGGTGCTCGGTGGGCTGGTGCCCTATCATACCCGTGAGAAGATGCATCGGGTGCGGGGGGGAGACGCCAAGAAACTGCCGGCCATGCAGCCGGGGGGCTCCGCGGGGTCCCCGTTTCCGGGCGTGATCGGGCCGATCACCCTCAAGCCGGCCTGACGACCCTCTTGTTTCTCGGGCGCGTGGTGCGGTACGCTCCTCCTGCTTTTCACTGGGAGACCTATGGCACGGGCTGGCAACAAGAAACAGCTTCGCACCTCGATCACGTC
>JBFGRH010000031.1:0-13294 GCA_041563795.1 Nitrospiraceae bacterium
GTTGTCGATCCAATCGCGGCTGTATTCGACCTGCTCGACCCCGGGCTTCGACTTGAACCGCTCGGCCCACCGCCGCACGCCATCGGGCGAGCGAAGCGACGGGGCGAGGGTGACGATAAACGACGCCGGCAGCGGGTTCTCGCCCAATCCCTCGAGGAGATGCGATTCTTCGGGAAACTGCCCGCGGAAATCCGACAACGCCTGTTCCTTCGAGACATAGGTGAGGGCCTGCACGCCCGGATCGGATTTGAGCAGGCCCTGCAGTTCGGACAACCCCGTCGGCGGGGTGCCGTCCTTCACATACACCACGACCTTGAAATCGCTCTGCAGCGAGGTCGCCATCTCCCGCAGGTTCAAGTAGAGCAGCAGGAACACGCCGAAGCAGGCCAGCGTGAAGGCCGTCGTGGCGACGGCAATGATCGTGGTCGTCCGGTTCAACCGGATGTTCACGAGCGCTTCCCGCAGAAAATGGATCAGCCGTCTCATAGCCCCTTCCCCTCGTCCGACACCACCTTCCCCTGATCCAGCGTGACCACGCGGCGGCCGACCTGTTCGATGACCTGCCGGTTATGCGTGGCCACCAGCACCGTCGTCCCCCGTGCATTGATCGTCTTGAACAATTCCACAATCTCGCTGGCCAGCGCCGCGTCCATGTTGCCCGTCGGTTCGTCCGCCAGCAGGATGATCGGACTGTTGACGATCGAGCGGGCGATGCACACGCGCTGCTGCTCGCCGGCCGACAGCATGGCCGGGCGGCTTTCCTTGCGGTGGTCGACGCCGACGGCTTTCAACGCCTCCATCACTTTCCGGCGCGTTTCGAACGTCGAGAGCCCCTGCACCAGCAACGGCAGCGCCACGTTCTCGTACACGCTCTTCTTGGGAAGCAGCTTGAAGTCCTGAAACACCACCCCCATGGTCCGTCGGAGGAACGGCACGGCGGCGGGCTTGAGACGGGCCACGTTGCGCCCCTGGATAAGGATCTGACCCTCATCGAGCGACGTCGCGCAGTACAGCAGTTTGAGGAGGGTCGTCTTGCCCGCCCCGCTGGGCCCCATGAGAAGCACGAACTCGCCCTTGCCGATCTGGAGATTGACATCCGTGAGCGCAGGTCGCCGGTCGTAATGCTTGGTGACATGGAAGATTTGAATCATCACGCATCAAGCCGGCGGCCAGTTGCCAGTGGCGCGAGCACCCCCGCCCTTTGCGCCGACCACCGCTCCTGGACCACCCACCACCTCTCCGCCATTACCACCGCAAGTCATCGCCCGGTACTTCGAACGCGTGTTCGATGTGTTCGACCACTGCCGGGGCGTCCGTTTCCCCGGCACAGAGGATCACGTCGAACCGACAGGCCTGATCGCGCAACCGGTGCCGGGCGAGATACTGCGCCGCCAGCCTGACGAGGCGCGCCTGCTTCCGGCCATCCACCGCCTCCACCGCCCCGCCGTGGGTCGAGGACCCGCGCGCCTTGACTTCCACGAACACCAGCACCGATCCCGATCGCGTGACGAGGTCGAGCTCTCCGGACGGTGTGTGCTCGTTGCGCGCCAGGATGCGGTAGCCCTTGCGTCGCAGAAACCGTTCGGCCTCCGACTCCGCCGCCTGTCCGAACAGACGTCCGGCGAGGCTCATGGCGCCGCCTGTTCCGCAGCCGGCAGGGCCTCGCCGACCGGCCGGAAACTGCGTCGATGGATTGCGCAGGGGCCATGTGCCGCCAGCATCCGCAGATGCTCGGCGGTTCCGTAGCCCTTGTGCGCCTGAAAATTATACTGCGGATACTGCCGGTGATAGGCCTCCATCAACCGGTCCCGCGTGACTTTGGCCACCACCGAGGCCGCGGCGATCGAGACCGACAGGGTATCGCCCTTGACGATGGCGCGTTGGGGGAACGGCACGGCGTGGAGTTCAAGCGCGTCCAGCAGCAGGAAATCAGGCGGGGACGGCAGCGCCAGGATCGCCCGACGCATGGCCAGCCGCGTCGCCTCCAGAATGTTCATGGCGTCTATCTCGTGCTCGCTCGCCTGCCCGACTCCAACCCCCACGGCCCGACGCTGGATTTCGCCAAACAGCCGTTCCCGGTCGGTTTCCGTGAGTTGTTTGGAATCATTGAGGCCGGCGAGCTGGCACCGGCGGGGCAGAATCACCGCGGCGGCGACGACCGGGCCGGCCAGCGGTCCCCGCCCGGCCTCGTCCAAGCCCGCGACAAGACGGTACCCGCATTGCCGCGCTTCCGTTTCAAAGAAGTCCGTCGGCTCCACGGCACCCCGTGTGAAAGATTACCAACCTACTTTTTCTTCGCCGCTGCGGGCTTTGCCGGCTTGGCCTCGGCCTTGGCGGCCTGCTTGGCAGCCGGAGCCGGCTTGGCTTTCTTCGCTGCCGGTTCGGCCGTCGGCGCATCCACAGCCGGCGCGGCTTCGACCGGTTGCGCCTGCGCCGCCGGCTGGACGTCGGCCTGCACAAACTCACGGTCCTCGAGCTTGGCCGTCCGGCCCTTCTTGGCGCGCAGGTAGTAGAGCTTGGCCCGGCGCACCTTGCCCTGCCGCACCACGTCCACGCGCGTCACGATCGGCGAGTGAACCGGAAAAATCCGCTCGACTCCCACGCCGTACGAAATCTTCCGCACGGTGAACGTCTCGCTGTTCCGGGCGCCCTTGCGGGCAATGACCACGCCTTCGAACACCTGAATCCGTTCCTTGTCGCCCTCGACGACCTTGGCATGGACCCGGACGGTATCGCCGATCTCGAACGACGGCATGGTTTTCTTGACCAGCGACCGCTGGATCCGCTCTAACTGATTCATGGCCCCCATCCTCCTCTACTTAACAGACGCTTCCCTCGCCTCTTCGTTGACTATCTCCTCAAGCAACCGCCGGTCCTCCTCGGACAACGACCGGTCCCGCAAAAGGTCCGGACGCTTCCGGTAGGTGCTCCGTAACGCTTCCCGCCTCCGCCACAGCCGGATGGCTTCGTGGTTGCCGGACAACAGGACATCCGGAACCGGCAGACCGCGCAATTCCGCCGGCCGCGTGTAATGCGGATAATCCAGCAGCGGCTCGGCAAACGAATCGCGCTCCGCGGATTCCGGATCACCGAGCACGCCGGGAATCAGGCGCACCGCCGCATCGATCATCACGAGCGCGGGCAGCTCACCGCCGGTCAGCACGTAATCGCCGATCGAGATCTCTTCAGGCTCGAGCCCGAGCCGCACCCGTTCGTCGATCCCTTCATAATGCCCGCACACAAACACCAGCCGGCGCCGCTCGTCACGGAACTCCTCGGCCAGCCGCTGGGTAAACGGTCGCCCCTGGGGCGACGGCAGCAGCAGGCGCAGGGCCGTCCCGGCCTTTGACTCGCCGTACTGCCGGCGCAAGGCTTCAACCGCGCGGAAGACCGGCTCCGCCTTCATGACCATCCCGGCCCCGCCGCCGTAGGGCGTATCGTCCGCCACCAGGTGACGGCCCTCGGTGAAGTCACGAAGATTATGCACGCGGGTCTCCAGCAAGCCCTTGTCCTGCGCGCGCTTGAGCATGCTCTGCTCCAGCACCGGCCGCACCAGGTCGGGAAACAGCGTGATGACGTCACAACGCAACACGGGGAGCCTCCGTCGACGCCACGTCCGCAGTCCATCGAACCGTCATCGTCTTGCCCGGCACGTCCACCGCCATCACCGCCTCCTTCGAGGCCGGAATCAACACTTCTCCCTGCTCCCCCCGAACGATGAACACATGATGGCCGGGCGTTTCCAGGATTTCCTCCAGCGTTCCCACCAGGCGGCCGCCCTCGTCCCGAACCGAGAGACCGATCAATTCGTACTGGTAATACTCCCCCTGCGGCAGCGGCGGCGCCGAGCCCTGGGGAATCTTGACCGTCCAGCCCCGAAACAGCGCCACTTCCTCCGGTGTCGAGCAGAGGTCCAGGCTCAGCAAATAGGACCCGCGCATTCCCCGCACGCTCCGGACCGTGGCCTGCTTCATCCCTCCCGCGGGACCCTCCAACGTCACCTGGGTCAGCCCTTCGAACCGGCCCGGCACGTCGCTCAACGATCGCACACGCATCTCGCCGCGCACGCCGAACGGCTTTTCGATCACGCCGATCGCGACCAATTCACGCGGCTCGGTCATCGACCCCCTACTTCTTGATGACGCCGGCCCGCTTCAGCAGCGTCCGCACCGTCACCGACGGCTGCGCGCCCTTGCTGATCCAATCGAGAATCCGCTCCTGCTTGAGCTCCGCGACCGGCGGATGCTTGGCCGGGTCGTACGTGCCCAGGATTTCCAGGTACCGGCCGTCCCGCGGCTTGCGGGAATCCGCCGCCACCAGCCGGTAAAATGCCAGATTCTTTCGCCCCCCCCTCGATAACCGTAGATGAACCGCCACGTAGTTCCTCCCTGAAAAGAAGTTATCAGTTACCAGTAACCAGTTACCGCATGCCCAACATCTGTGCCAACTGCCGCTTCCCGCCCCCGCCCGACATCGCCTTCATCATCGTGCGGGCGCCCAGGAATTGTTTGATCAACCGATTCACGTCCTGCACGCTGGTCCCGCTGCCGCGCGCGATGCGCTTCTTCCGGCTGCCGCTGAGCACCGTGTGGTCCCGGCGTTCCCGCGGTGTCATCGAGTTGATGATCGCCACGGTCCGCGCGATCTCCTTCTCCGGCAGGCCGTCGTTGCCGGCCAGATCCTTCAGCCGCCGCCCGCCGGGCAGCATGCCGAGAATCTCCTCCATCGAGCCCAGCTTGTTCACCTGCCCGATCTGGTCCCGGAAATCCTCCAGCGTGAAGGTCTTCGAGGTCAGCTTTTTCTGGAGCGCCTCGGCCTGTTCCTGCGAAAAGGCCTCCTGCGCCCGTTCGACGAGCGACAGCACGTCGCCCATGCCCAGGATGCGCGAGGCCATCCGGTCCGGATGGAACGGCTCCAGCGCGTCCAGTTTTTCCCCGACGCCCAGGTACTTGACCGGCCTGCCGGTCGCGGCCCGAATCGAAAGGACCGCGCCACCGCGCGCGTCGCCTTCGACCTTGGTCAGGATTACGCCGGTGAGTCCGACCTTGCCCTCAAACTGCTCCGCCATGGTCACGGCGTCCTGCCCCGTCATGGCATCGGCCACGAGCAGCACTTCCTGCGGCGTGACGGCCTGTCTGACCGCCGCCAGTTCGCCCATCAGTTCGTCATCGATGTGCAGGCGCCCGCCCGTGTCCAGCAGAACCACGTCGAAGCCCTGCTCACGGCCGCGCAGGACGCCGTCGCGGCAGGTCTGCACCACGTCGGCCTGTACCGACACAGCCCGGTGCACGGGCACGTCCAGCGTGGCCCCGAGGCTCGCCAACTGTTCGACAGCCGCAGGACGCCGGGGATCGGCCGCCACCAGCAGCACGCGCTTGTCCTGACTCTTAAAGAGCTTCGCCAGTTTGCCACACGAAGTCGTCTTGCCCGCGCCCTGCAAGCCGACCATCATGATCACCGTGGGCGGCTCGGAGGCCAGCTTGACGCCGGACTGCTCCCGCCCCATCAGGTCGCGCAGTTCCTCCCACACGACCTTGATGACTTGTTGGCCGGGCGCCAGACTCTGCAGCACCTCCTGCCCGACGGCCTTCACCCGGACTCGTTCGACGAAATCCTTGACGATCTTGAAGTGGACGTCCGCCTCAAGCAGTGCCAGCCGCACCTCTTTCAGCGCGTCGGCGATGTTCTGCTCCGTCAGCACTCCCTGTCCGCGGAGTTTTTTCAGGATCAGGTCAAACTTCCGGCTGAGCGTGTCGAGCATTGTCCAAACGCTCCTATCCTATCAAAAATACTGAAAAAGTTTATCGGCAAGTGTACTGTCCAAAGGGCTCGTAAGTCAAGGCAGAATCAAGCGAATCCAAGGACGATGGTGGGCGGCCTATGGCTTGCAGGCGGATGGAGCCGGTGCGTTCTTTTTCGACGCCGGCTGCACAGCCGCGGACGCACGATCGGCCGCATCGGCCGGCTCTCCAAACAGCAGGATCATGATGGCTCTGATTTCCTCGGGCGAGATCCGGTAGGCCGGAGCCAGAAAGCGCTTTTGCGTCAGCTTGCGTTCATCCGACCCTTCCGGCTCATAGTAGCCGACGAGAATGGCGTCGTGGTCGGCCTTCTTCAGGCGTTTGAGCCATCCTTCCGTCACGAGACCCGGCTTGCCGCGGGACGCGACCAACTCGAGCTTCGTCCAGATGGCCCAGCCGACGAAGACGCCCCAGGTTTCATGCTGCGTTTCCCAGGCTTCCTTCTCGGACAGATACCGGACTTCCGTGGACGTCCGCCGCTGCAGGACCGGCGTAATCTTGACTTCGGCATAGCGGCACTTCTGCAGTTCCCGGGCAAAGGCAAGGAGGCGCCCGCCATCCGTGTCCGGGTCGGGCGGATGCGTTTCGAGGTAGTCCATGTAGGCGTGGTACAGCTCATGGTAGAGGTTGCCGGTTTCGAGGGCCGTCATCTTGGTGAGCGGCCGCAGCGTCCCGGCGGCCTGATTGAAGGACAGGGCCCGATTCAGGATCATGTGGTGCTCCTCCGGATGGTATTCCGCCGCCCAGCGGCGGAGATCCTCGAAGGTCACGGTCACGAAGTCCGGCGGCAGGTCCCGGAGAAATTTGGTGGGCAGGCCCAGTTCTTCGGACTGGCTGATCAGCTCGGCCAGGGGCAGCCGTGTGAGATCGGTCGCCGACTGCGGCGGCTCCGCCCACACCGGCGAGGCGACCGACAAGATCAGGCACGCCGCGGCAAACCGGTTACTCCACGTCACGAGGATATCCTTCTGCAAGACTCGCGGTATCATGTCCGAGATTGTGGGTGACGAGGCAGCGAGAGGACTTCAAATGGGGCGCGCTATGAATCCCAATGATGGTACCCGCTTTCCTCAATTAATGCCCATGTATCTAACATAGCGGAGGGCACCGAGTCGAGAAATCGCGACGGCTTGGACAGGACCGACCCCGTCGCCTTGTCATAGATATTGATCGGATACGTCAGGTGCAGATGCTTCTTGGCGCGCGTCACCGCCACGTAGAAGAGACGCCGCTCCTCTTCCAATTCCTCTTCCGAGAGGAAGGAGTAGGCCGAGGGAAACCGGCCGTCCACGACCCAGATCACGAAGACGCACTGCCACTCGAGTCCCTTGGCGGAGTGAATCGTGGAAAGCACGAGCCGTTCATCGTCCCGGTCGGCCGCCTCCACCCCGGCCACGCTTTCATCCGGCGGCTCCAGCGCCAGGTCCGCAAGAAACTCGTTGAGCCCGTTGTACCGCTCGGCCATGGTGTAGAGGTGCTCCAGATCGCGCATCCGCTTGGGATAGTCGTCGTAGTGCTCCTTGAGGATCGGCAGGTAATAGCGATAGACCTCGTTCACCTGCTCGGCCGGCGTGAGCGAGTTCGACCGTCCCGCCTCCTCCAGCATGATCGCCAGGTCCTTGAGGGGGCGCGACGATCGCCCGCTGACCTCCCGGAGCGCCGTCAACGGTTGTGCGCCCCTTACGAACGACGCGATCAGGTCCTGCGCCTTCTTGGGCCCGACGCCCTCCACCAGCATCAGCAGGCGGTTCCAGCTCACCGCGTCGAGCGGATTCTCGATCACGCGGAGGTGCGCGAGCAGATCCTTCACGTGCGACGTCTCGATGAACTTGAACCCGCCGCGTTTCACGAACGGCAGGTTCCGCCGCGACAGCTCGATTTCCAGGTCGAACGAGTGAAAACTCGAGCGGAAGAGCACGGCGATTTCATCCAGGGGGATGCCCTCCTCGCGCAATTCGAGAATCCGTTGCGCGATGAAGCGCGACTGGGCGTTCTCCCCCGCCGCCTGCACCAGCGCCGGCAGGGGCCCGTCCAGTTTCCTCGTGAAGAGGTGCTTCGCGTATTTCTCGGTCGCGCCCTGGATGATTTCGTTGGCGAGGTTCAGGATCGGCTGCGTGCTGCGGTAGTTTTCCTCCAGCTTGTAGACCGTCGTCCCAGGAAACAGCGTCGGAAAATCCATGATGTTCCGGAACGTGGCGCCGCGAAACGCATAGATGGACTGCGCGTCGTCCCCGACGGCCATCACGTTCTCGTGTGTCGCGGCGAGCTTGCGGACGAGGTCGGCCTGCAGGCGGTTGGTGTCCTGGTACTCGTCGACGAGAATGTAGCGGTACTGCCGGGAAATCGCCTGCCGTGTCGGCTCGTGCACGGTCAGCAACTCGCGGAGCTTGGCCAGGAGGTCATCGTAGTCGAGCAGCTGCTTCTGCCGTTTGGCCGCCACGTAGGCCTTCTTCAGTTTCTCGAGGTCGCCCAGGTGCTCCGCAAAGTGCGCGAATTCTCCAAGGAGCACATCCTCCAGGCCGGAGAGCGTGTTCTCGCACTTACTGAAGATTTCCGCGATCGTTCCCTTGCGCGGGAACCGCTTCTCCTTTTCGCTGAGCCCGAGCTGGGTGCGGACCAACGCGATCAGGTCCTCGGCGTCGCCCCGGTCCAGAATGGTGAACCCCGGCTCCAGCTCGATCGGCCGCCCGTACCGACGCAGGAGCGAATTGGCCACGGAATGGAACGTCCCGCCGGCGACCCGTTCGCTGCGCGCCCCGATGAGCAGGCCCGCCCGCTGCAGCATCTCCTGTGCCGCTTTGCGCGTGAACGTCAGCAGCAGGATCGTGGTGGGGTCCACCCCCTTGTCGATAAGATAGGCGACACGGTAGATGAGCGTCCGCGTCTTGCCGCTCCCCGCCCCGGCGATCACGAGCGAGGGTCCGTCGACGGCGGTCACCGCCGCCAGTTGCTGCGGGTTCAGGGCGGCGGCGTAGTCCAGCGACAGCCTGGCCGGCTGGGCGTCATCAGCCTGCTTCTTCAGGATGTATGGCTTGATTTCCCGATCCATGAACCTGCCTGTCCGGTGGGCACTGGGTCAGCCGAAGTCCGGCGGAGGCGGTATAACATACCCCCGCCCTTAGCGCAATGCGCATCCCCACCCCACTAGAGATTGCGTTTTGGGTGGAAGCTTCGAAGGGACTCGTATATAATCAGGCCTCAATTCATGGAGGGTCCGTTGTCCGCGACGCAGGATCCATATTCCGACATCCTACGCGATCTCTCGTCACTGATGGTGGCCGTCTCCGGCGAGTCCGTCTCGATGGTCAAGCGCAGCGCGCCGGACCAGTCCATGAAGCTCAAGAAATCCGGGGAGTGGGAAATCTACCTGGAGTTTCTCCAGTTACAGTTCAACCTGGCCGACCGGCTGTCGGCCCACTATATTTCGCTCAAGGATCAGCCGGCGTTCATGGACAGCCTGGAGGACGCCGTCACGCAGCAGCTGAAGAATGTGCTGGCCCCGGCGCTGGGACCCGGCACCGACGAGATGGAAGTGGTCGTCGCGATCGGCGAGACCGTGGCCCGGAGCCGCCAGCGCTACGAGCGGTTCAAATTCCTGGTCACCGAGGAGAGCAAACAGAAAGAAGAGTACTTCAAAGCCTTCGGCGAAACCGTGGCGCACCTGATCGGCGCACAGGGCAACGGCATGGTCATTTCGGCCGCCACGCTGTGCGGCAACGCGATCATTCCCGCCATGCAGTCCCTGCTCGAATCGGCCACGTCGGGATCGGCCCGGACCGAGACCGCCCCCGCGTCAAGCGTGGCTCCAGAGACGATGGGCGCGACCGGCAACGAAATTAAGCTGATCAGCGTCATGGCCACGATTCAAGGAGAGGAAATTGAAACCCGATGGGGACTGCATCCGCGCTTTCGACAGGACCTGAAGCCAGAGCAGAAGCAGGAGCTGAACCGGCTCATGAACCGCGTCTCCCACATCCTCGGGTCCCGCTACGCCTCCGTGGCCTACTCGCCGGCGTGGTCCGCCTGGCACCAGCAGGCGGGAAACGCGTGAGCGGAAGGACGTGATGAGCGAGGCGACTTCGAACGAACAGCAGTTCGGCGGGCTTACCCGCCTGGAAGAACTCGCGTACAACCTCTGGTGGAGCTGGAAACCGGACGCCCGACGGCTGTTTGAAACCATCGATCCCACCCTCTGGCGACTCACCCACCATAATCCCGTCAAGCTGCTGCACGACCTGAAATCGGAACGGCTGGCTTCGCTGAACGAAGACCCCGTGTTCAACCGCCTCTACTCGTCCGTGCTGAAGGCCTACGACGAGTACATGAATGACTCCAACACGTGGTTTGCCGGCCGATATCCCCAGCTGGCCGGGAGCAAGATCGCCTACTTTTCGGCCGAGTTCGGCCTGCACAACTCGATCCCGATCTACAGCGGCGGCCTCGGCGTCCTCGCCGGCGACCACTGCAAGGAAGCCAGCGACCTCGGCATTCCCTTGGTTGGACTCGGCTTCATGTACCCGCAGGGTTATTTCCACCAGCGGATGTCCCCGGATGGCTGGCAGGAGGCCGAGTACGAGCCGTTCAACCGGCTCGAGTCGCCCATCTCGCGGGCGCTGATGCCGGACGGGCAACCGTGCCGGATCAGCGTCCCGATGGACCATCACACGATCGTGGCCATCGTGTGGCAGGTGCGGGTCGGCCGCGTGACGCTTTACCTCATCGATACCGACGTGCCGGAGAACCAGCCCTGGGATCGCGAGCTGTCCGCGCGATTGTACGGGGGAGACCACAATGTCCGCCTGCGCCAGGAGATTCTGCTCGGCGTCGGCGGCGTCCGGGTCTTCCGGGCGCTGGGCCTCTCGCCCGCCGTCTGGCACGCCAACGAAGGCCACTCCGCCTTCCTGACGCTGGAGCGGGTGCGCGAGATCGTACAGGCCGGCCGCTCCCATGCGGAAGCCATCGAACTGGTCCGTCAGAGCACCGTCTTCACGACGCACACGCCCGTGCCGGCCGGCCACGACGTCTTCTCGTTCCGCCAGATCGAAACCTACTTCGAAAACTACTGGGAACAACTGGGCATGACGCGCGAAGCCTTTTTGCAGATGGGGGCCCATCCCGACAATCCGGGTGCCGGCTTCAACATGACGGCGCTGGCCATGCGGATGGCGGGGCATGTCAACGGCGTGAGCCGCGAGCATGGCCGTGTCTCCCGTTCCATGTGGCGGTGCCTCTGGCCCGGTCTCGAGGAGGACCGGGTGCCCATCCGAAGCATCACGAACGGGATTCACGCGCCGACCTGGATTGCGCCCGAGTTGAACCAGCTCTATGCCAAGCACCTCGGCCCCGACTGGATCGAACGGTCGGACGATCAGGCCATCTGGCAGCGCGTGGCCGACATCCCGGACGGGGAACTCTGGGCGGTCCGGCAGGTGCTGAAGCGAAGACTCATGAGCTTCATCCGCGAACGGGCGCGCGCGGCCTGGATGCAGGGCCGCATGCAGCCGCATCAAGTCCTGGCCAGCGGCACGCTGCTCGATCCGGAGGCCCTGACCCTCGGCTTCGCAAGGCGCTTTGCCACCTATAAGCGCGCCACGCTCATCTTCAGCACGTTGTCCCGGCTCCAGCAAATGATGAAGGATCACTGGCGCCCCGTGCAGATCGTCTTCGCCGGCAAGGCCCATCCGGCCGACGAGCCTGGGCGCCAGTTCATCCAACAGGTCTACGCCTATTGCAAGGACCACGAAATCGGCGGTCACGTCGCCTTCGTGGAAGATTACGACATGCATATGGCCAAGTACCTGGTGTGGGGGGTGGACGTCTGGCTGAACACCCCGCGCGCGCCCATGGAAGCCAGCGGCACCAGCGGCCAGAAGGCGGCCCTCAACGGCGTCCCCCATTTGAGTGTCCTGGACGGCTGGTGGCAGGAAGGCTATGACGGCGCGAACGGCTGGGCCATGCCCCCGTCGGGACACCTCGGCGACACGCGCAGCCAGGACATGCACGACGCGGAGCACCTCTACCGTCTCCTCGAACAGGAGATCATTCCGCTCTACTACGACCGGGACCGCGACGGTATCCCGCGCGGCTGGCTCCAGATCGTCAAGGACGCCGTCCGCACGGTCGCGCCGCGGTTCTGCACCCGCCGGATGGTCAAAGAGTATATGGATCTCCTCTACGGACCGGCCGCCTCTCCGACTGCACCACGCTGGTAGTTTTCATGTACCGCTCCGGCATTCTGACCATCGCTCTCTGGTGCGGGCTCGGCCTGACGTGCTTCGACCCGCTTGCCTCCACCGCGGCGGCCGAGCATAGAGACTCGGACTCCTCGGTCCAGACAGAGGCCTTGCAGGCCTTTCAGCAGAGCCGCTTTGACGAGGTCGTCCGTCTGCTGGAGGAGACGGCCCCGGAGCAGCCCCTCTCTGCCGAGGTGCTCCGTGCCGGTATCCGCAGCGCCCTGCGTATCGGAAGCCCCGACAAGGCGTTCACGTTCTATGCGCGCCTCGTCCCACCGGGAAAGCCGGACGAGACCGGCCTGCTGCGCGAGATCGCGCGCGCGATCATCGTCAGCCACGTGCGAGACCCCCAGGAACACCTCCGCATCGCGGCCTACCAGGCACTGGCCGAGATCGCTCCGCGCGACGCCGTGAAGCTCTTCGAAGACGGTCTCCTGGATTCGTCCGTCATGGTCCGCGCCAGGGCCGCGGAGGGGCTGGCGCGAGCCGGAGCGTCGGCCTCCACGGCGGCGCTCGCACGCGCGCTCGAGGACCCCGCACCGTCCGTTCGTATCGCCGCCATGAGCGCGTTGGGTCCGAAAGTGGATTCCCAAACCCGCTCCTTGATCGTCCGCCTCTCGCGATCCGAGGAAGGCGTCCTGCATATCTTCGCACTGGCGGCCCTGGCCCGCATGGGGCAATCGGGCGCCGCCGACGAGATCGCGACCGAAACCACCCTGCCCAATTCGGAGATCCGCATGGCGGCGCTGGGCGCCCTCGGGCTGTTGAAGCGGCCGACCAGCTTGCCGATCCTGAGCCGATCCGTGTACGATCCCGACCCATCCGTGCGCGCCTTTGCCGCCGGTGCCCTGGGCGACTTCGGCGACCCGAAGGGAGAGCCGGCGTTACTTCACGCGCTGGAGGACGACGACCCCCGTGTCCGCAGCATCGCCGCGGCCAGTCTCGGACGGCTCAAGGTGGGCCGGGTCCGGCCGGTGCTCCGGCATGCCGCCCGCGATCCCGTCGACCTGGTCCGCGTGGGCGCGGTGGAGGCGCTGCTCCGCCTCGGCGACCCCGAGGCCGTGCTGCTCGCCGCCGATCTCGCAAAGCACCCGGACCCCTCGGTCCGCGGGGCGATCGCACAGGCGGTGGCCAGGTCTGGAAACCGCAAAGGGCTTCTGGTCGTCGAAGTGCTGCTCAAGGATCAGCAGCCGCAGCCCCGCCTGATGGCGGCGCGGGCGATCGGCAGGCTCGGCGGGCGGAATGCGCTGACGTTGCTGA
>JBFGRH010000032.1:0-12860 GCA_041563795.1 Nitrospiraceae bacterium
GCCGACGTGGAGGCCTCGGTCTCCATCGTCGGGAAGGAATCCGTCGTCGTCCCGGCTGGCTCCTTCCCCGACGCGATCCGCATGGAGGCCCGCATGTCACTGCGCATTAACCTGTCGAAATCGAAACGGTCCGTGCTCAGCACAGATCTCTTGACGGCTTGGTTCGCCAGGGGAGTCGGGCTGGTGAAATACACCGAGCACCAGGAAATGCCGCCCGCCGCGACCGACCGGGGCTGGATCACCAACATCACCGAAGAGCTGGAGGAGGCGGACGTCAAGGCGCCGGCCGCCTTTATTCCGGAGGAGCGAATCCGCGCCGCAGCGTATTCTCGCTGATGACCCGCGCGACCATGAACTGCGCGAGATAGTCCTCGCCGCCCGCCTTCGCCCCGATACCCGACAACCGATACCCTCCAAAGGGCTGCCGGCTCACCAGCGCGCCGGTGATGCCCCGATTGATATAGAGGTTGCCCGCCTCGAACCGTTCGCGCGCCCGCTGGATGTTGACCGGACTGCGCGAGTAAACTCCCCCGGTCAGCGCGTAGCAGGTGCTGTTGGCCAGCCGGATCGCATCATCGAAGTCGCGCGCCTTCATGACCGCCAGCACCGGACCGAAAATCTCCTCCTGGGCCAGGCGATGCTCGGGGCGGATGTCGGCAAAGACCGCCGGGCCGACAAAGTACCCGGGGCCGTCGACCTGCCGCTCCACCACCAGCCGTCCTTCGCGCTTGCCCGTCTCGATGTACTCCCGCACGGTGGCACGGGCCCGCTCGTCGATCACCGGCCCCACGCGGTTGCCGGGATCCTCCGGCGGGCCGATCGACAGACTCGCCACGGCATCGGCCAGCCGCTTCAGGAAGAGGTCGTACACGGCTTCGTGGACAATCGCCCGCGAGCAGGCCGAGCACTTCTGCCCCTGGTAGCCGGTGAAGGACGCGACCACGCCGGTCACCGCCTCGTCGAGATCCGCGGTCGCGTCGACGAGGATCGCGTTCTTACCGCCCATTTCCGCGATCACGCGCGTGACCGACCGTTGTCCCGGAGCCACGTGCGCGCTGTGCTCGAGAATCCGGAGCCCGACGGCCTTGGACCCGGTGAAGGCTACCAGCTGGACATCCGGATGGCCGACCAGCGCCTGACCGACCTCCGGTCCGCCCGGCACGTACTGCAGCACACCATCCGGTACTCCCGCTTCGACCAGGATGGCGGCGAGCAGCGATCCCATGATGGGCGAACGCTCGGACGGCTTGAACAGCACGGCGTTGCCGGTCACCAGGGCCGCCGTCACCATGCCTGCCGGGATCGCCAGCGGAAAGTTCCAGGGCGCGATCACGGCCGCGACCCCGCGCGGCGCATACACGAGATGGTTCAATTCTCCCGGTTCGTGGCCCAGACGGCGGGGTCGGCCCAGCCGGACCATGTCCCGGGCATAGAATTCACAGAAATCGATCGCTTCCGCCACATCCGCGTCGGCTTCCGCCCAGGACTTGCCCGTTTCGAACAGTTCCCACGCGGCGAGTTCCTCGCGGCGCCCGCGCATGATGGCGGCCGCCCGAATAAGCATGTCCGCCCGCTGCCTGGCCGGCTGCGCGGCCCAGGATGCCCGGACCTCCTGAGCGCGCTCGAGCAGGCGGGGCACATCCGACGGCGCAAAGCCGGGACACCGCCCGATGACCTCGGAGGGGTTGGCCGGATTGCGGGAGATCAACTCGCCGCCCGATGCCGGGACGGCCGCAGGGGACTCCCACCGGCGGTTGAATTGTCCCTTGACGGATTCGATCGCCGCTCGAAATGCCGCGCGTGCCGATTCCAGGGAAAAATCCCGAGACGGCTCGTTCCTGAACTGGTTGTCCTGAGCCGGCGCAGCCTCCGCCTCAGGCAAGGGGGGAGAGGGCGAGGCCAGCAAGCGCTCGATCGATTCATGGCCGGCATATTCCTTCCGGAGAAACGATTCATTCGAGGTGTTTTCCAGCAGCCGCCGCACCAGGTAGGCCATGCCGGGCAGAAGCTCGCCGACGGGCGCGTAGAGCCGGACGCGGCGCCCGATCTGCGTGACCGCGGCATGGAGCGGCGCCGCCATGCCGTAGATCATCTGGTATTCGCAGGCATGCACCGGAAGCCCCGCCGCCTGCATCGCGGCCTCCGCATGGGCGAGGGTGCGGAGATTGTGCGTGCCGAACCCCGGCTTGATGATCGACGCATGCCGGATGAGCGTCAGGCTGAGCTGTTCGTAGCTCGCATCAGTCTCGGACTTGTGCTCGAAGAGGGGAACGGGCCAGCCCCGCTGCCGGTACCGGACCGTGTCGGCATCCCAATAGGCGCCCTTGACCAGGCGGATGGCGATCGGGACGCCGCGCGTCTTGGTCCACCGGATCAGCGCATCCAGATCGGCCCCGGCCTCCCGGTGATAGGCCTGCAGGGCGATGCCCGCATGAGGATAGGTCCGGTAGGAGTCTTCCGACAGCAGCCGCATGAAAATCATGAGCGTCAGCGCCTTTAGTTCCGCCTGCTCCATGTCGAACGTGACCGCGGCCGGCAAGGCCATCGCCGAATCCAGCACCGGCCTGAGCCGCGCGGCCACGGCCCGATAGGCGCCGTCCGGATCGATCGGGTCCAGCTGGGAATAGAGCGCCGAGAGCTTTACGGAGAGATTTACCCGTGGAACGGGCCCGAAGTGGTCCTGCTCCAGGAGCGGCATGGCCGGCCACGAAACGACCTCGCGGCCCAGGCGGGCCAGCGCGGCGAGGCACTGGTCGCGGTACCGGTCCGCTTCACGCTCGCTGACGGTCGCCTCTCCGAGCAAATCGACCGAATAGCCCCGGCCGTCCTTCCACAGGCGCGCGAGCGCCGGCAGCGCCTCCTCGATCGACGCGCCGACGATGAACGTCCGCGCCATCTGCTCGACCTGATGCCGGATCGTCTTGGCGCTCAGGCTCGCGCCCAATCCACCGGTCGCCGACACCGACCGCAATCCCAATTGGAGCGAGGCCGGCAGTGCGATTTTGCTGAAATATTCGTTCAGCAATGACGCCACCTGCGCATCGCTGGTGAGGGAGGGGAGTACGTCGACGAACCGGAACAGCTGCACTTTGAAGGCTTCGTCCTTCAGGCAGAGGTCCAGGAGGGACGTGGACCACCAGCGGGACTGAAAAATTGACGGGGCCTGGCCTTCCGACCGCTCGGCCAGGTCGCGGCCGATGCGGCGAACGGCCGCCTCTAGATCGGCACCAGGGTCGGTCGAGGACTTCTTCATGGGTCCGGGCCTCTGTTTTCAGTATACACTGCTGAAAATACTTGAAAAAGTGGTCCCGGCCTGCTATGCTCCGGCATCGGTTAGAGTCCTATCAGGCTATTCCAACACATATGAAGACCGGTTCGGGAGGGATACTGTGCAGGTAGCGACACGTCCACGCGATTATCCGACGATCATCATCTTTTCGATCGTGACCCTTGGGGCCATGCTCGGGGTGCCGGCCTACGCCTATTACTACGACTTCACGGCTTTCGATTGGACGATGTTCGCCGTGCTCTACATGGTCACCGGGCTCGGCATCACGGTCGGCTATCACCGCATGATCTCGCACCGGGCCTTCGAGGCGCCGGGATGGATCAGGGCCTGCTTCCTCGTCGCCGGCGGCTGGGCGCTCCAAAACTCCGCGCTCAAGTGGTGCGGCGACCACATCCGGCACCACGCGGTCTGCGACCAGGACCAGGATCCGTACAACGCCATGAAGGGGTTCTGGTACAGCCATTGCGGGTGGCTCTTTGAAAAGTCCGCGCCCGATGACAACGCCAAGTACGATGGCAAGCTCCGGAAGGACCCCCTGATCATGTGGCAGGACAGGTATTACCTGCCGATCATCCTGACCGGTCTGGCCCTGCCCTTCGCCCTCGGGTATGCCGTCAACGGGGGCTGGATGGGCGGCTTGAGCTGTTTCCTGCTCGCGGGCGTCTGCCGGATCTTCCTCGTATTGAATTCGACGTTCTGCATCAACTCCATCTGCCACATTTGGGGTGCGCAGCCCTACGGCGCGAAGGACAGCAGCCGGGACAGCTGGTGGGTCTCGCTGATCACCTTCGGCGAGGGCTATCACAACTATCACCACATGTACCTGCGCGACTACCGCAACGGGCCCCAGTGGTATAACTTCGATCCCTCGAAGTGGCTGATCTATGCCCTCTCCAGGGTCGGCCTGGCCTATAATCTGCAGCGCCGCTCGAGTTAGCCCGGCAGAAGGCCCGGGCTTTCCCCGGTAGACCGGAGGCCGGCCGGTCACTTGTCAGCGATCAACGTCATCAGATAGAGTGTGCGTACGGCGCCCCGTGAGGGCGTCGCACATGAGGGTATTATGGCAGCAGCCGACACACCGGGCCACGCGCCCAAGCAACAGGAACAGAGCAAGCCGGATCTCCTGCCCGGCGTGAAGCACATTATCGCCGTTGCCAGCGGCAAGGGCGGCGTCGGGAAATCCACGGTCGCGGCCAACCTGGCCGTCGCCCTGGCGGCCTCCGGCGCGAAGGTCGGATTGATAGACGCCGACATCTACGGCCCCAACATCCCCATGATGCTGGGTGTGCGCAAGCAACCGGAGCAGCAGGACGGCAAGCTGCTGCCGGCCGAGAGCTACGGCGTCAAGCTCATCTCCATGTCGTTCTTCGTCTCCGAGGAAACCGCCGTCGTCTGGCGCGGCCCGATGGTACACAGCGCGATCCAGCAATTTTTCCGCGATGTCATCTGGGGTGAGCTGGACTACCTCCTGATTGATCTTCCGCCCGGCACCGGTGACGCGCAATTGAGCATCTCGCAACTCGTCACGCTGGCCGGCGTCATCACCGTCACCACGCCGCAGGAGGTCGCGCTGCACGACGTGCGCAAGGGCATGTCCATGTTCCAGAAGGTCAACGTCCCGCTCCTCGGCGTCATCGAAAACATGAGCTATTACGTCTGCCGTCATTGTGGAGAGCGCGAGGAGATTTTCTCCCACGGGGGAGGGCAGAAGGCGGCGGAAAAACTCGGCGTGCCCTTCCTGGGCGCCATTCCCATCGATCCCGCCATCCGTGTCGGCGGCGATGAAGGCATGCCGATCGTGGCCGTCAACCCGGATTCGCCGCAGGCCAAGACCTTCGTCGACATCGCGGCCAAGATCATCGAGGCCCTGAAGAAGGACACGTCCTCGGGCGGCATCGGAAGCCTCCTGAAGAAGATCAAGCGGCCGACCGCCGACGGTTGAAGCCGTTCGAGACCAGCATGGCAGACCTCACCAGAATCGCCGGCACCGAGGACATCAAGCCCGGCACCGGCACGACGGTCGAAGCGGGCGGGAAATCCCTGGCCGTCTTCAACGTCGCCGGCACCTTCTACGCGATCGATAATGAGTGCATCCATCGCGGAGGGCCCCTCGGGGAAGGGGAGCTGGACGGCACCGTGGTCATGTGCCCCTGGCACAACTGGACCTACGATGTCACGACCGGCAAGTGCGTGAACAATCCGTCCGCCTGCGTGAAATCCTACCCGGTCACCGTCGACGGCACGGATGTAAAGGTCCCGCTCTAACCGCCTTCTTGTGTCCCGCTCCCCGCATCCCGCATAATGACCGCATGGAGCGTGAAGATCTCCTCTCCCTCTATCGCCAGATGCTCCTGATCCGCCGCTTTGAGGAAAAATCGGCGGAAATGTACGCCCTGGCCAAGATCGCCGGGTTCCTCCACCTCTACATCGGCGAAGAAGCCGTGGCCGTCGGCGCGATCGCGGCGCTGCGGCCGGACGACTATGCCATCAGCGCCTATCGCGACCACGGCCACTGCCTGGCCAAGGGGTCTGATCCCAATGCGGTCATGGCCGAGCTCTTCGGCAAGGCGACCGGTTTGTGCAAGGGGAAGGGCGGGTCCATGCATCTCGTGGATGCCGAGCGTCGGTTCATGGGCGGCTACGCGATCGTCGGCGGCCACCTGCCGCTCGCGGCCGGCCTGGCCTTTGCCGTCAAATACAGAAAAAGCGACCAGGTCGTCCTCTGCTTTTTCGGCGAGGGAGCCCTGCCCAGCGGGCAGACGCACGAGGCCTTCAACCTGGCCGCGCTGTGGAAGCTGCCGGCGATCTTCATCTGCGAGAACAACCGCTACGCGATGGGCACGCCGGTCAAACGGGAGATTGCCCTCTACGGCGAGATCACCGAAACCGCGCGCTCCTACGGGATCGAGGCCGAGGAGGTGGACGGGATGGACGTCCTGGCCGTGCGCGCCCGGGTGCGCGACATCGTCGCCAAGGTGCGCGCCTCCCCGCGTCCCTATTTCATCGAGGCCCGCACCTACCGGTTCATGGGCCACTCGATGGCCGACCCGGCCCACGGCCATTACCGGACCAAGGATGAGGTGGAGTCGGAGCGGAAGCGCGACCCGTTGCTGCGGCTCCGGCAGACCATGCTCGAACACAACGCCGCCACCGAGGCCGACTTTGACCGCCTGGATCGCGACATCGGGGTGATCGTGGACCAGGCCGTGCGGTTCGCCGACGAGAGCCCGTTTCCCGGTCCGGACGAACTGCACCAGGACGTGTTCGTGGAAGAGGACGAATCATGATGATGTCCTACCGGGAGGCCTTGAACCAGGCCATGCGCGAAGAGATGCGGCGCAACGAACGGGTGTTCCTTATCGGCGAGGACGTCGGCTATTATCAGGGCGCCTTCAAGGTCAGCAAGGGATTCGTCGAGGAGTTCGGCCCTGAGCGGGTGCTGGACACGCCGATCACGGAGGCGGGCTTCACCGGCCTGGCCATCGGCGCGGCCATGGCCGGCCTGCACCCCATCGTCGAGCTGATGACGTTTAATTTCGGCATCCTGGCCATGGACCAGATCGTCAACAACGCGGCCAAGATCCGCTACATGTCCGGCGGGCAGATTTCCGTCCCGATCGTCATCCGGGGCCCAGGCAGCGCCGCCCACCAGCTGGGCGCCCAGCATTCACAGAGCCTGGAGGCCTGGTTCTGCCACGTGCCGGGGCTGAAAGTGATCGCGCCGGCGACGCCGCACGATGCCAAGGGATTGCTGATCAGCGCGATCCGGGACCCCAATCCCGTGATTTTCATCGAGGCGCAGCTGCTCTACGGAATCAAGGGGGAGGTGGGGGAAGGCGCCTACACGATCCCGATCGGCAAGGCCGAGGTCAAGCGGCAGGGGACGGACCTGACGATCGTGGCCTATTCCAAGATGCTGCAGGTCGCCCTGGACGCCGCCGACGCGCTGGCGCGCGAGGGCATCGAGGCCGAGGTGGTCGACCCCCGCACGTTGAAGCCGCTGGATGTCGAGACCATCGCCGCCTCGGTCCAGAAAACCGGGCACCTCCTGATCGTGGAGGAGGGCTGGGGCTTCGCGGGGCTGGGCGCCCAGATTGCCCACAGTGTCAGCCGGGCGGCCTTTGACTATCTCGACGGACCCGTCGTCCGCGTCACCGGCGAGAACGTCCCCATGCCCTACACGCGCCCGTTGGAAGACCTCGCCATTCCGGACAGCGCCCGCGTCATCAAGGCCGTCAACAGGATGCTGAACCGCGCGTCATAACCAAGGAGAGATGCGATGCCCGCTCAACCGCACCATATCGTGATCACGGCAACCCTGGTCCGGCTCTACGTTTTCCTCGCCCAGCACCTGGACCGGTGCCTGGACGAGGCCGCCCGCCAGTCGTTCCCGGAGAAGGAGTTGCAATCCCATCTGGCCAAGACCAGGGAAACGCTGGCTGAAATCCTCTCGGTGAATCGCGTCGTCAAGGACAAGGTGGAGCAGGAATGCGAACGGATCCTGGCGCTGGGCGCCGCCTGCATGAAGGGCGGTCCGGGCAAGGCGGCCGCGGTGGAGTCGGTCAAGACCGAGCGGGCCATGCTGCAGAACAAGACGATCGCCCTCAGCGATCTGCTGGCCGTCTTCCGCGCCGAGGAGGTGTCGCGCTAGGGCGCACATGCCGGAGATCGTCGAGAGGCACCAGTTGGCCGGGCTGGACGCACAGGACCGCGGGTTCAACCGCGTGGTGGAACTGGATCGCAATGGCGGCGCCTTTCGGGCGGTCCTCCGGTACGAAACCGTGCAGATCGCCGCCGAGGGCTGCGCCACCGAGGCAGAGGCGATGCGTGAACTGGTCCGGCGACTCCACGATCACGGCTACGCGCAGCTCCGCAGCCAGCTGAGCTTCCGCGGGGCGGTCTATTGCGGCAGCCGCGAACCGTGGATCGAATATCCTGACCCGGAGCGTCCGGCCGGGGTGTCCGGCGGACTTGTCGCGCGACTGCTGGGCTGGTTCCGGCGACGCAAGGAGCACTGATGGCCAACCGCGTGGTGATGCCGAAATTGACCGACACGATGGAAGAGGGCGTCCTCGTCAAGTGGAAGAAACACGAAGGCGATGCCGTCGAGGCCGGGGATATCCTGGCTGAAATCGAGACCGACAAGGCGGTCATGGACCTGGAGGCCTTTGCCTCCGGCACGCTGCGCAAGCTCCTGGCCCGCGACGGGGAGACCGTCAAATCCGGCGCGCTCATCGCCGTGATCGCCGGCAAGGACGAGGACATCACATCGGCCCTGGCCGATACGATCTCGGCCTCGCCGAGCGCGAAAGCTGCGCCGCCGCCGAAACCCGCCGCACCGGCCGGTCCTTCCACGGACGAGACCATGATCAAGGCCTCTCCGCGGGCCAAGATGCTGGCCAAGGAGAATGGGATCGATCTGTCCACCGTCGCAGGCACCGGTCCGGGAGGGCGCATTACGGAGGAGGACGTCCGCAAGGCCGGCGCGCCTGTACGGCCGACGCAGTCCGCGGGGATGGATCTCCCGCTGGGCCCCATGCGCAAGGCCATCGCGCGGACCACGACGCTGAGCAAGGCCCCGGTCCCGCACTTCTACCTGACGATTGAAATCGCCATGGAGGCGCTGGAGGCGTTCCGCGCACAGCTCAAGCAGGCCCGGCAGCCGCACCCGAGCCTGACGGACCTCCTCGTCAAGGCGTCGGCACTCGCGCTGGTCCGTCATCCGGAAATCAACGTATCCTATGCCGGTGCGACCCTCCGCCGGCATGCCAGCATCGACATTGGCATCGCCGTCGGCCTGGACGAGGGTCTCATCGTGCCGGTCCTTCGTGATTGCGGCGCGAAAACGCTCGAGCAGATCTCCAGCGAGGCGCGGGCGCTGATCGAGCGGGCGCGAAGCAGAAAATTGCAGCCGGAGGAATATACGGGCGCAACATTTTCCATCTCCAACCTCGGCATGTTCGACGTCGAGAGCTTTATCGCCGTGCTCATGCCTCCCGAGGCGGCCGCCATCGCGATCGGGGCCATCCAGGATGTGCCGGTCGTGGCGTCCGGCGCGGTCAAGGTCGGCCGGCGCATGAAGGTCACGCTCTCCTGCGACCATCGCGCGCTCGACGGCGTCCAGGGCGCGCGCTTCCTGGAAGAGTTCAAGCGCATCCTGGAGCATCCGCAGGAACTCCAGTCGACCGGGACACGCCCATGAGCTTCGTCTCGATCGCAGAGCTGCGCGCGGGAGGGGAGGGGGCATCCCGTCGCCGTCTGCCGCCCTGGTTCAAGGTCCGCCTCCAGCAGGGACCGGACTACCAGGACATTCGACTAGTGGTGGACCGCCTGGGACTCCACACCATCTGCGAGGAGGCCCGCTGCCCCAACATCTGGGAATGCTGGAACAGCCGGACCGCGACCTTCCTGATTCTCGGCGACATCTGCACGCGCCGGTGCCACTACTGCTCCGTGACCACCGGCAGACCGCTCGCCGTGGACCACGACGAGCCGTTCCGGGTTGCGGAAGCCGTGCAGGCCATGGGCCTCAAGCATGCGGTCGTCACCTCCGTCAATCGGGATGAATTGGAGGACGGCGGCGCGTCTGTTTTCGCCGAGACGATCCGGCGGATCCGGCTGGTGAATCCCGCCTGCACGGTGGAGGTGCTGATCCCGGACTTTGAGGGGAATCAAATCGCGCTGCAAACCGTCGCCGATGCGGGGCCGGACATCCTGAACCACAATATCGAGACGGTCGAACGGTTGTTCCCGGACATCAGGCCGCAGGGCAAGTACCGGCGATCGATCGAACTGCTGGGGCGCGCCAAGGGCCTGGGCCTGACCACCAAGTCCGGCCTTATTGCCGGCATGGGGGAGACGGCGGACGAAATCAAGCAGGTCATGCGCGACCTGCGCTCGGTCGACTGCGACATCCTGACGGTCGGCCAGTATCTGCAGCCCACGAAGGCGCATCTCCCGGTCGCCCGCTTCTATCACCCGGATGAATTCGCTGCGTTGAAAGGGGAGGGACTGGCGCTCGGGTTCAGGCACGTCGAATCGGGGCCTCTGGTTCGAAGCTCTTACCATGCGGCACAACAGGTAAGTCCCTGAATTGACTCTCTTGCACCCCCCTCCCTATAATGCCGTACTGGTTGAATTTTTTGGTTTTTCTTCGTTGTTAGGTCACGCGTACGAAGGACGACATGATCTCGCAGTTGAGCCGGTTCAAAGCCAGCCTGAAGCACGCCTTTGCAATTCAGGCTGAGACCCAGCCGCTCTCCCCGGAAGACCTCGCACTGCTGGAAAAAATCGCCACGGTCGTGGTGGATCGCCGCATGGCGGGGCCGGCCCTGCTGTTCCTGGAATCGGCCGGCCCGTTGAATTTTCTCAGCAGCCAGGCCCTGCACTTTCTGACTCCCATTCTGGACCTCACCTGCGAGGCGCGCGAGATTGAACAGGCGGCGCGGCTGCTCGAGCGGCGTGACGCCATCCCCCGTCTTATCGAGTTGATCGAAACCAAGTCCACATCGTGGGGAGCGCCCGCGCGATGACCGCCGCCGCTCCGGCTCCCGACCACAAGGCCGCGAAGCCACTCTCCGTCATCATCGCGACGGACTGCGGCAGCACGACGACCAAGGCCATCCTCATCGAAAAGCAAGGCGACACCTACCGGCAGACGTTTCGCGGCGAGGCGCCGACGACCGTCGAGGCCCCGTTCGAAGATGTCACCCGCGGCGTCCTGAACGCCATCGCCGAGGTCGAGGAACTGTCGGGGCGGAAGATCCTGGACGGGGAAACGATCCTGACGCCGGCCGGCGCGGGCGGCAACGCCAAGGCGGGCGTGGACATTTACGTCTCCACCAGCAGCGCGGGCGGAGGCCTGCAGATGATGGTGGCCGGCGTCGTGGAAAGCATGACCGGCGAGAGCGCCCAGCGGTGCGCGCTGGGCGCGGGCGCCATCGTGATGGACGTGCTCGCCTCCAATGACGGCCGGCTGCCGCATGAAAAAATCGAGCGTATTCGTTCGCTGCGCCCCGACATGATCCTCCTCTCCGGCGGGACCGACGGCGGGACGGTCACGCACGTCGTGGAGATGGCCGAGTACATCGCCGCCGCAGAACCCCGGCCACGGCTGGGCATGACTTACTCGCTTCCACTCATTTACGCCGGCAACCGGGATGCCCGGGGACAGGTCAAGACCATCCTCGGTGAAAAAACCGCGCTGGTCGTGACCGACAACATCCGGCCCACACTCGAACGGGAGAACCTGACGCCGGCCCGCGACAAGATCCATGATCTCTTCCTGGAGCACGTGATGGCGCAGGCGCCCGGCTACAAGAAACTCATCGCCTGGGCCGGCGCGCCGATCGTGCCGACCCCGGCCGCCGTCGGGTTCATCATGGAAGCCCTCGCCAAGCGGGATAAGATCAACCTCATCGGCGTGGATATCGGTGGGGCCACCACCGACGTCTTTTCCGTGTTCGGCGGAACCTTCAACCGCACGGTCAGCGCCAACCTCGGCATGTCCTACAGCATTTCGAACGTGCTCGCCGAAACCGGCCTGGCCAACATCATACGCTGGGTCCCCTTCGACGTGGACGAGCAGACCCTGCGGAACCGGATCAAGAACAAAATGATCCGCCCCACGACCATCCCGCAGACGCTGGACGAACTGCAGATCGAACAGGCCATCGCGCGCGAAGCCCTGCGGCTGGCGCTCATCCATCACAAATCACTCGCGACGAGCCTCAAGGGGGTGCAGCAGGAGCGGACCATCTCGGACGCCTTCACGCAGGCCGCCTCGGGCGGCAGCCTGATCGACATGCTGAAGCTCGACCTGGTCGTCGGCAGCGGCGGCATCCTGTCCCACGCGCCGCGCCGCGTGCAGTCCATGCTCATGATGGTGGACGCCTACGAGCCGCTCGGCTTCACGACCCTCTCGGTCGACAGCATTTTCATGATGCCGCACCTGGGTGTGCTCTCCACGGTCAATGAACAGGCGGCGACGGACGTGTTCATCCATGACTGTCTGGTCTACCTGGGTACCTGCATCGCCCCGGTCGGCCAGGGCAAGGAGGGCGAAGCCTGCGCGGACTATGAGATCAACTTCGGGCAGGGCAGACAACCTGAAAGCGGCACTTTACATTTTGGCGATTTGCGCTTGATTCAATTGGGGGACAAGGAGACGGCCACGGTCACCCTGAAGCCGGCCCGGCAGGTCGACCTGGGGGAAGGCAAGGGGACGCCCGCCACGCGTAAGGTCAAGGGGGGAGCAGTCGGACTCCTGTTGGACGGCCGGGGCAGGCCGCTGCAGTTGCCGGCGGATGCTAAGACCAGGGTGGCGGCGCTGACCAAGTGGCATCAGGCGGTGAAGTTGTACCCAAAATGAAATCACTCCGGGCCAGGCTGCTCAAAATGGCCTCCTGCGAGGCCGCAGGGAGCTTGGACCCCGGAGCGTACGTTCTTAGGTACATGAGGAGTACAAGCGACCGAGAACAAAGCGGGAGGGCGTTTTCAGCAGCCTGACATGGGACACGCGTATACGCCAGGACTCACGGTCACCGAACGGACGGTCGTCCATAAACGCCGA